>JAKZVK010000281.1:0-2901 GCA_047516085.1 Bryobacterales bacterium | reverse complement strand
CCTGTTTCTCGGCCGCGGTATCCACTATCCGATCGCTCTCGAAGGTGCCCTCAAGCTCAAAGAGATCTCCTACATCCACGCGGAGGGCTATCCGGCGGGCGAAATGAAGCACGGCCCGAACGCGCTCATCGATGAGTCCTTACCGGTTGTCGTGCTCGCGACCCACGACCCCAGCGACGAGGCCAGCCGGCTGCGCTATGAGAAGACGCTGGCGAACATCAAGGAAGTCGAGGCCCGCCAAGGACGCGTCGTCGCCGTTGCCAACCAAGATGACCAGACGGTGAAGTCGATCGTGCACGATGTCATCGAGGTTCCCGCGGCGCCGGAGTTGTTGTTGCCGATCATCGAGATCGTGCCGCTGCAACTGTTGGCGTACCACATCGCGGTGATACGTGGCTGCGACGTTGATCAGCCCCGAAACCTGGCCAAAAGTGTGACAGTCGAGTAGGCGATCAAGCCGATGTCGACCCAATCGTCAGACTCCCGGGCTGGTAACTGGGGCGGTAACTCAGCCCCGTAAGGCCGCCGCCGGGATCACCCTGCTGGCGGCGTAGCGCCCGTTCGAGATCAGCTTGTTCCAGCCATCCTTGGTTAATCAAGTACTCCCCCAACCGCCGCCCCCGGCGGTCCGAACGCAAGGCGCTTTCGATGATGGCGATCTCGACCTTGCCCATGGCGACCAGGAGCTCACCGAGCCTGGGCCGCTGCCGCGCCAGCGATTGCCTCGATGGATACGAGTGGACGGTTTTGGCCCAGCGAAGCGGCCGCCTCTGCCACGAAGCCGAGGCGAAGACCCACAACGCTCGAAGCGTCGCGCAGCAGTTGATGATGTTGGCCCAGGGAGCACGCAAAGGCACCGTCACCGCCTGCCGCCATCCGTAAACACGGTAGCTAAAATACCCCCGCACGAGCTGCCGCCACACGATCAAGACGCTGTTGGTGAGTAGCAGCGGAAGCAGCCACGGGCTCGACGCCAGCAAGTCGCCGAAGCGCCAAGGCGAACTGCCCTCGACCGAGCCGATCCAACGCGCAATCCCGTAGCAGAAGAGCAGGTTGGCCAGCAGCGACGCCGGATGTCCAACCAAGCCCTTACGGTCCCGCCAAAGCCAATAAAGCTGCCGGCCCCCGGCGCGCCAACCGAAGGTCCCCCACGACTGCAGTGCGATTCCCAGAACCCAGCGGGTTCGTTGCCGGACCGCCTGGCGCAATCGCCTTGGGAAGAAGGCGCGAGTGGCGACCGGCAGGTCTTGCGAGTGATCCCGCCCCGCCGTCGGCCGCCGACCGACGCTTGGCCATTGCGAGGCCGCCGCGTGCAGCAGTGTTTGGGAAGACCCAAGGTCGTGAAGATCAAAGCCAATCGCGTAGTCCTCGGTGAGGCTCTCAGGGTCGAAAACGCGTCCCCCCTTGGCCACCCGGAGCTCCGTGAGCACGTCCCGGCGATAGGCCGTACCGACACCGGCCGACGGCACAAAACCTCCGAACTCCGCACGCTGGCGCAGTTCCTTCATGTGAAACTCGGCGAAAAAGTCGCAGTAGGTACCGTGGGTGGCATCCCGCAGAGGCGTCGGAAGCGGAAACACCGGGATCTGAATCATGTCGAAGCGCCCGATGTTCTGATCGATGCGCCGCAAGGCGTCGGGATGGATCAAGTCCTCGGCGTCGTGCTGCAGCAGAATTCCGTAGCGTTCCCCGCATTCTTGTTCGGCATGCACGATGCCCCCGTAGATCCAGTTGAGGCAGTCGGCTTTGGTCGTCGGCCCCCCGTGCGGACAGACCACGTAGTGCACTCGCCCGAACCTCTCCGTACAGGCAGCCACTCGAGCCAGCGTCCCCTCGTCATTCGGGTACACGCCCAGCCAAATGTCATAGTTCTCGTAGTCGATCGCCGCCAAGTTGTGTTCGAGCATCTGCTCGATCACGGCCTCCTCGTCCCAGCACGGGATCATGATGGCGATCTTGTTGTCGCGAGCAGGGGCCGTCGCCCGTGAAGGCGCAGAGGTACCCAAGCGCTCCCGGCGGGAACGCAGCCACAGAACCAAGAAGGAGACGTCTAGGAGGAAATCATCCAGACTGCTCGCAAACACCCAAACGGCGAGGGGCGCGAGTATTTCGGCTGCCAGCCGATCCAGCCACCACATGCGGACGCCTTACGTGCGGGGGGATGTTGTTAATGTATCACGGATAGACAGAACATGGAGATCATTGTGTGTAAATAAACTTCATTTGTCAGTTTCAACCTTCCCAGCAGGGGCGTCCGATAAACCGATCTCGTAGACCGGCAACCGCAGCACCGACGCCGCCAATACGTACAGCGCAAACAACTCCACGGCAAAAGGCGGGAACCCCAGGAAGCCCGGCAGCGGCATCTCGAAGAGCCGCCAGTCCTCCAGGATGGGGAAGATATAGAACCACTTAGCCGTGGCCCAATAGTTCCAGAACTCCCATAGAATGCCACACAGCCCTCCGGAAGCCAGCAGCGCGTAAAGCCGAGCCTTGTGCCCGAAGCGAAGATCGTTCCATAGACTGGGCCGTCCGGCGCAATCGTTGAGGGGGTCAACGAGGAAGATAAACCCCAGCCAAACCGAGCCAAACAGATAAACGCCCCACTCGATGGGGACGATCGCAGGCACGGCAACCATCACGGCTCCCAGCGCCACCCAGCCCCACGACGCCGCCTTTCGAGGGGCTGTCTTCCGGTGGCTGTCCGACTCGGCAACGTCCAGGCCAAGCTCCCCGTCGGCGCGTCGTTCGGTCCGGGCGGGAGGCGCGCCTTCTCGAAAAACAGCGGCCATCAGGAACTCCGCCGTCTCGAGAATCGCCGGCATGATCGTGGCAAACGACCAGCCGTACCCCAGGTACCGCAAATAGTCGTTGCGCGGCAAGCCCACGTAGGTCCAGTTC
>JAKZVK010000280.1:0-2660 GCA_047516085.1 Bryobacterales bacterium | reverse complement strand
CAAGTACACCGTGTTGCGCTCGCCCCATGCCGACAAGCGGTCACGGGAGCAGTTCGAGATCCGGACGCACAAGCGCTTGCTCGATATCCTCGAGCCGACCCAGGATACGGTCGATGCGTTGATGCGGCTGGACCTGCCCGCGGGCGTGGATGTGGAGATCAAGGCGTTCGGCGGTTGATCGCAAGAGGGTTCTGGAATAGCAATCGTTTTGGATGAATGACATGGTGCCGGGAATCTTAGGAAAGAAGATCGGGATGACGCAAGTTTTCCGCCCCGACGGGCAGGTGGTGCCCGTGACGGCGCTGCAGGCGGGTCCCTGCGTTGTCGTCAGCCGCAAGACCGCGGCGAAGGACGGCTACGAGGCGATCCAGTTGGGCTTGGTCGAGTTCATCAAGGAAAGCCGCGTTAACCGGCCCATGAAGGGCCATCTCAAGAAGGCCGACGCGCCGCCATGCCGCTTCCTTCGGGAGTTGGCCGTCGATGCGGGCGGCGACGAAGAGCTGAAGCCGGGCGATCGCGTTTTGGCTGGTGAGTTCGAAGCCTCGGAGAAGGTCGACGTGATCGGAACGAGCAAGGGCCGAGGTTTCGCGGGCGTCATCAAGCGGCACGGCTTCGCGCTCGGCCCCGAGAGTCATGGCTCGATGTCGCACCGCGAGCCAGGCTCGATCGGACAGAGTTCGTATCCATCGCGCGTGTTCAAGGGTACCCGCATGGCGGGCCGGATGGGCGGCGACCGGGTTACGGCGCGCAACCTCGAGATTGTCGAGGTCAACGCCGATGACAACGTGATCTTGGTGAAGGGCGCGGTTCCCGGGCCGAACGGGAGCTATGTGATCGTCCAAAGGACGGGGAAGTAATCTCATGCCTGCGCTAGACGTCGTCGATCTCGACAACAAGGTGGTCGGCTCGGTCGAGCTGAGCGACGATGTCTTCGGCGTCACGGTGAACCAAGACCTGATCTACCAGGCCGTGCATCACTATCGGGCCTCGAGACGGGCGGGAACGCACAAGACGAAGACGCGCGCTGAAGTGTCCGGCTCGGGGCGTAAGGTCTGGCGTCAAAAGGGTACCGGACGGGCGCGGGTGGGTTCGATTCGCTCGCCGCTGTGGCGGCAGGGCGGCATCGTGCATGGTCCGCAACCGCGCGACTATAGTTATCACCTGCCGAAGAAAATGCTGCTTGGCGCGCTGCGGTCGGCTCTAACGGCCCGGTTGGCCGATGGCGCCATCCGCGTGGTGAAGAATTTCGACATCGAGAGCCACAAGACGAAGGATTTCCGCGGGGTCCTCAAGGGGCTCGAGCTCGACAAGTCGGTGCTGATCGTCAACAACGAGGAAAACCGCAATCTGGAGCTGTCGAGCCGCAACATCCCCGGGATCGATGTGATGCGCAGTAACGAGATTCATCCGTATCACCTATTGGGGCACAAGGCGATCCTTTTCACCGAGCCGACGGTGACCAAAGTCTGCGAGACACTGGGATGAGTCCTTACGTAACAATTCGCGGCCCGCTCATCACCGAGAAGACCGAGGGTGCGCGGGCGCTTGAGAAAACCCTGGCGTTTCGGGTGCATCCCAAGGCGACCAAGACTGATATCAAGAACGCCGTACAGGCGATCTTCAAGGTCAAGGTGGAGGGCGTACGGACGGCGAACTACCTCGGAAAACGGAAACGCTGGGGGAAGTCCGAAGGCCTTCGGCCCAGTTGGAAGAAAGCGTTCGTCAAGCTCAAAGAAGGCGAGAAGATGGTGGAGTACGCGCAGGTTTGATGTACGCGAGTTGTCATGAGGCGGCACGCGGGAAGCCAGGGCGCTCTGAGATCGATTGCGAGTCGAAAGGCCCAATAGCTCATGCCGATTAAGACCTACAGGCCCACGACCAGTACGCGGCGTTTCCAGACGACGTTGGTTCGTGATGAACTCACGCGAGACAAGCCGGAGAAATCACTGGTCCAGGGACAGTCTCGCAGCGGCGGCCGCAACTCCAAGGGCCGCGTCTGCATCTGGTCGCGGGGCGGCGGGCACAAGCAGAGGTATCGCGTGATCGACTTCAAGCGCGACAAGATGGGCATCCCCGCCAAAGTCGCGTTCATCGAGTACGACCCGAACCGCTCCGCCAACGTTGCGCTGCTCCACTACTCCGACGGCGAGAAGCGCTACATTCTGCAGCCCGCCGGACTGACAGTTGGCATGACGATCATGTCCGGCCCCGAGGCCGACATTCTGGTCGGTAACGCGCTGCCGCTCAAGAATATCCCTCCCGGAACGTTGGTGCACAACGTGGAGTTGCGGCCGGGCAAGGGCGGGCAGATGGCGCGGGCGGCCGGCGTCGAGGTGCGGTTGGTTTCTAGAGAAGGCGACTACGCGTTGCTGAAGCTTCCTTCGGGCGAGATCCGGCGCGTGCTGTCGGACTGCATGGCGACCATCGGCCAGGTCGGCAACGTCGACCACGGCAACGTGTCGTTAGGCAAGGCCGGGCGCAGCCGCTGGCTGGGGCGGCGTCCCAACAACCGCGGTGTCTCGATGAACCCGGTCGATCATCCTCACGGTGGAGGCGAGGGGCGGTCGTCGGGTGGACGCCATCCGGTGACCCCGTGGGGTCAGCCGACACGGGGCTTCAAGACCCGCACCAATAAGCGCAGCGACAAGTACATCATGGCG
>JAKZVK010000279.1:0-2916 GCA_047516085.1 Bryobacterales bacterium | reverse complement strand
TCGCGGCTCGGACGGGAGGAGAAGGGGATGGCTGAGGGACGGGCGCGGATTGCGGAGTTCCGGCCACGGCATTTCCCGCGATACCCCAATTACAAGGATTCGCACGTCGAGTGGCTGGGCGAGATCCCGAAGCACTGGGAGGTGAAGCCCGTTAAGGCGGCGCTAGTCCGCAATGACGGCGGTGTTTGGGGTGAGGACTTCGATGACAATGGCACTATCGTCCTTCGGTCAACGGAACAAACAGCCGAGGGCCGGTGGAGGATTGAAAAGCCAGCTCGGAGACGGCTCAGCGCCGGGGAAGCCACCTACGCCAAGTTGCGCGTGGGCGATCTGCTCGTGACGAAGTCGAGTGGAAGCGCACGTCACATCGGCAAGACGTCAGTTGTCGATACGCAAATTGCAGCGCTGAATTGTTGCTACTCGAACTTCATGCAGCGTTTGAGGGTCTCGGCCAAACATGTACCGCAGTTCTTCTGGTACTTCATGAACTGCCCAGTTGCCCGCGAGCAGCTTGTGTTTTTCTCGTCAACCACAACTGGACTCGGGAACCTGAACGGGTCCATCCTTGGAGCCATTCGGCTATCGACGGCTCCGCGAGGCGAACAACGCGCTATCACTCAGTTCCTCGATCGCGAGACGGCGAAGATCGATGCGTTGGTGGAGACAAAGGAGCGGCTGATCCAGCTGCTTCAGGAAAAACGCACGGCCCTCATCACCCGCGCCGTCACCCGGGGCCTCGACCCGAACGTCCCCATGAAGGACTCCGGCGTCAAGTGGCTGGGAAGCATCCCCAAGCACTGGGAAGCGGGAGCCCTCTCGAGATGGTGGACCGTCCTTGATTGCAAGCACAGAACCGTGCCCTTCTGCGACCAAGGAATGGCTGTGGCCAGTATCGGAGAGGTGCATGGGCTCAAGGTAGACCTATCCAATGCGAATCGGACGCCATTCGAGGAATATCAGAGAATGATTGAGGGAGGGAGAAAGCCTGAGAGCGGCGACGTCATTTACAGCAGAAACGCAACCGTTGGCGAGGCCGCCGTCGTCGACAACGATGAGCCGTTCTGCATGGGACAAGACGTATCGTTAATCCGTTCAGTAGGCGCGGAGCCACTGTTCCTGCTCCACACGCTCCGTAGCCGCGTTGTGCTGGGTCAGGTGGAGAGGCTCATGGTGGGCTCCACCTTCAAGCGAATCAATGTCGGCCAGATAAAGAAGCTCGTCGTTCCGGTGCCACCAAAGTCAGAGCAAGAGGACATCGCTCAGCACGCGCAGGATGTCCACGACACGCTTGGTTCTCTGATCCAACGCGTGCGAACCGCCAGGGATCTGCTCAAGGAATTCCGCTCCGCGCTGATCTCCGCCGCGGTCACCGGCAAGATCGACGTCCGGCAGGAAGCGGCATGAGACTCGAAGTCTCGGAGCGCGCCTTCGAAGACGCCATCGAACGCGCACTCCTGCGGAACGGTCCCGACGCCTACCTGGACGACGCGACCGGGGTGCAGGAACCACTGCCGGAATACGGAGACGACCCGCTCCCAGGCAGCTTCTACAAGCGCCGTTCGTCGGACTACGACCGCGGCCTCTGCCTGATCCCGGCCGACATCGTCGACTTCCTCATGGCGACCCAGCCAAGGGAGTGGACGAAGCTGAAACAGCACTACGGCGCCGACGTGAAGCCGCGCTTCCTCGGCCGGCTCTCGCGCGAGATCGCCCGCCGGGGAGCGCTCGACGTGCTGCGCAACGGCGTCAAGGACTCAGGCTGCAAGTTCCGGCTCGCTTACTTCCGGCCCGCAAGCGGTCTCAACGAGGAGCTCCAGCGACTGCACGCGGCCAACCTGTTCGCGGTGGTGCGCCAGCTCCACTTCAGCGAGCAGAGCAACCAGAGCGTCGATCTCGCGCTCTTTCTGAACGGCATCCCCACCTTCACGGCGGAACTCAAAAACCCGCTCACCGGCCAGGACGTCGAAGACGCCATCCGGCAATACCGAAACGACCGCGATCCGCGCGAGCCGCTCTTCGCCTACGCGCGCTGCCTCGCCCACTTCGCCGTGGATCCGGACCAGGTGTTCGTGACCACTGAACTCACCGGTCCCAAGACCCGGTTCCTGCCGTTCAACCAGGGGCGCTTCGGCGGCGCGGGGAACCCGCCGATTCCGCCCACCCGGGCCGGCTATTCGACGGACTACCTCTGGGATCGGATCTGGGCGCGAGACAGCATTCTTGACCTGATCCGTCAGTTCATCCACGAGGTCGAGGATGAAGACGACCGCGGGCGCAGAACCGGGAAGCACTTCCTCATCTTCCCGAGGTACCAGCAACTCGACTGCGTCCGCCGGCTCGTAGGCCACGCGCGCAACCACGGCGCCGGCGAGCGTTATCTGGTCCAGCATTCGGCCGGCAGCGGCAAGAGCTTCACTATCGCCTGGCTCGCCCACCAGCTCTCGGTACTGCACGACCAGGACGATCGGCGCGTCTTCGATTCGGTCGTCGTGGTGACCGACCGGCGTGTGCTCGACCGGCAACTCCAGCGGACCATCCGGCAGTTCGAACAAACCCTCGGGGTGGTCGAAAACATCGACCAGACCTCACGCCAGCTCCGCGAGGCCCTCGAAGCGGGCCGGACGATCATCGTCACCACGCTACAGAAGTTCCCCGTCATCGCCGAGCAGATCGGCGAACTCCCCGGAAAACGCTTCGCGTTGATCGTGGACGAGGCGCATTCCTCGCAGTCCGGCGAGAGCGCGAAGAGCGTCAAGACCGTGTTTGCCGCCGGGAGCCTCGAGGAGGCTGAGAAGCAAGAAGCCAGCGCCGAATCCCCGGAAGAGGAGCGCGAGGAGCGCGTGTTGAAAGAGGTCCGTCGCCGCGGGCCGCAGCCAAACCTCTCGACGTTCGCTTTCACCGCAACCCCGAAGCCCA
>JAKZVK010000278.1:0-15133 GCA_047516085.1 Bryobacterales bacterium | reverse complement strand
CTCGACGATGTCGGCCGGTGTATCGCTCTCGTTCATCGAACCGTCACCGGCCGGGCCGGGGTGCGTTTGGGCGTAAGCGGCGTCCTTCTGTGCCATGCGGGCCAAGTAGTGCGAGACGACTTCCTCGGGCGGGCCGATCTCGACGCAACGGCCCTTTTCAAGCCACAGGGCTTCGTCACCCAGCGCCTTGACGTCGGCCAAGCTATGCGACACGAAGAGAATCGTGGCCTCCCGGTTTCGCAGCTCCTGCACTTTGCGAAGGCAGCGCTGACGGAAATAGTAGTCGCCGACGGCCAGCGCCTCGTCGACCAACAGGATCTCGGGGTCGACGTGAATAGCGACAGCGAACGCCAGCCGCACGAGCATGCCCGACGAGTAGGTCTTCACCGGCTGATTGATGAAGGAGCCGATCTCCGCGAAGCGCTCGATGTCAGCATAGCGCTGTTCGATTTGGCGCGTGGAGAGGCCCATCAGCGCCGCGCTCAAGAACACGTTATCCCGGCCGCTGAACTCCGGGTTGAAGCCGGCGCCCAACTCGAGCAGGGCCGCGACGCGCCCGCCGGCCTCGATGCGGCCTTCGGTCGGCGGGAAGATCCCGGCGGCAAGCTGCAAGGCCGTGCTCTTGCCCGAGCCGTTTTCCCCGATCAGGCAGAAGACCGAGCCGCGGCGCGCCTCGAACGAGACGTCCTTCAAGGCCCAGAAGTCGCGATGGTATTTCAGCCGGTTGAAGGTGGCCAGCTCTTTGAGGCGGTCTGAGGGCGCGCGGTAGACCGGGTAGCTCTTCGAGACGGACTGGAAAGCCAGTGCTGTCATTGTTCGTGAACCGTTAACCGTGAATCGTGATTCGTGAACCGTGATTCGTGAACCGTGATTCGTGAACCGTGAGTTGTGAACCACGACAGATTTCTCTGCCAGACCTTTGATTCCAAGGGGCTTGGACGAGATTGGGTTCGTTTGGGATATCTTGGTTGAACCGTTGATCGGTTGAAGCGTAGGCGGGAATTGGGTTCGCTTCGTTTTTCCGGGTTGGCGACGTGTGCGAGCGGCTGCGGGCTGGTTTGAAATCGATGATTCCACGGGAGTTCGGGGAGAATGGGTTTGTTTCGTTGCTTTGGGTTTGCGAGGGCTGGGGCGGCTGAAGCCCTGTGTCGGTAAGAGTACCGACACGGCAGGTCGGGGGACCGGTGCCACGGGGCGGTCCTGGCAGCTTTATTGGATGGGCTGATCTGCTTGGGCCGGCCGGCCGTTTGGCACGGTTTGGCAAGGTTCTCGAAAAACTGCTGATTCATGGTCGACGACGCACGTCACCGCTGCGGCCCGGTAAAAAAGAGGCCACGGGCCTGGGTGACGCCCACGACCGTGCCAGCCGGCATCCGGTATCGTTGAGGTAAGCCTTTCGCCTCCAGTATACGATTCGGGTGCTAGGACGGAGGGCCGTTCAGAGACGCAAGTGGTTGAAAAGTCAGGGCGAAAACTTACGAAAAACCTGTGATCCTATGCGGCGGAGGTCGGGACAAGGCCACCACGTTGCGGTTGAACGCGAGGGTGAGCGTGCGTCCGCTGACGCTCGAAGAGTTCCTCTCGGACAATGGTTATGAGCTGGACGCTCAGGGTCGCCCCGTCCGCGAACTGGGAGTTCCAAAGCTTTCCCGACCCGATTCGCGATGAAGCCGCGAATCTACAAAAGTAGTAGCCTGTCCCTGACTTCCTTGACTTCCTTGACTTCCTTGACTTCCCTCTGACTTCTCTGACTTCTCTGACTTCTTCCTGACTTCTTAGCTGTTGTCTTGCGCACCGCCCGCTTCTTTTCCACAACACGAAGCGAAGCTTTCGCCGCTGAGACAAGGGCAACGGTCTCCCGGCTCGATCTTCGGTTCTAGCGTTGTCCCGGCTGCATGGTCGTGTACGCCGTAGCGCCACTCGAAATTTCTGCGCAGATCGTCTGGAATCGCGATCGCTGCCTGTCGACCAATCAACATCACAAAACTATATGACACGGCTGTCTTCGCGCCGCGGTCCTCGACCAGCACGGCGATGCCCAGCGTTCTCGTGGAATCGGCGGTGCCGCTCTCTAGCGCCTGAATGTGCCGAAGATTGGTGAGCAGCGTGAATTCCCGAAACCACTCGTGCGCGTCATTCCAATGTCGGAAGTGTGAACAGGCGAACACTAACCGGTCTCGGAATTCGAGGTCTATGAGACCGCTTGATACTCTCTGTCCCTTCGCTATTTCGGAGCGCTTACGAAGAATCCATCTCCCGACAATCGACTGCAGCTGGGGAGGCACCGCATCCAGAAACTCCACGATGCCACGATATTCCTCCGCAGACTGCCAGGGGATGATGCCGTCATCTGGCCAAACCTTGTCTATGACGTCGTGAAATATGTCTGTCCCAAGCGCGTCGAAGCTGTCGGTACCAGCCAAGTAAGGGAATGCGGTCGGAGAACCAAGTGCAGAGATTTCGTCTGCCTCACGTAAGGCGGCATATCGTGCCGCCTCGTTCCCAAGGTGTACGTGCACGCCGTCGCACAAGATTCTGTGGACGTAGTCCAGTGAGCCAGAGATTGAACGCAGCCTCCGTTGGAGCTCCCACCAGTCGCTGAAAGTAAACCAGACGACGCCAGGGCGGAAGCCGAGGTCGACCTCCGGCATCTGAGGATGGTCAAGAATGACGATCACAGGCCATTCGCCGAAGGCTTGACGAACCTGGAATTCATACCGCCTTCTAGTCTCTGCGGGAAGCGCCGCGGCGCGCACCGGGAACACGGTCATCGGTGAACCGATAGCCTGACGCCTAGTGAGTTCGCGACGTGTCCCTAAGCCCTGCTCGGCGGCTTTGGCGGCGTGCTTCTTGATCCAAGCGGTGGCCCGTTCTGCTGAGTCACTCACGCCCCGCGTCGGGTCTCTTGCTTTAACCTGTAGTATCGCGCCGCGCTCACCTGCTAGGAGAAGTCCGTCACCGGATGCCTCACGTTGACCGTTTCCTTTCCGCACGGGAGGAGCAGAGTAGACGAAATCGGCAACGCCGAGCCGTGCCGCCATGTCCCGGACTTGGCTCTCTCGCTGCGTGCCGTGATTCTCGTGAGTCATCGGGGTTTGCGCGTGTGGCTAAGGACCGGGCGCTCAGGCGCGGCCCGGTTTTGGCCGTCGCCTGCAGCGCCTTCGTTAGCCGGTCGTCCTGCGATAGTCGGCAAATGATTTCAGGGTGGAACCGGCGAAGTGGTGACACCGAGACGGAATTACACCGCGTCAGCGTGCCCATCAACCCCGGTCCACCCCTTAACGGCGGTGGCCGGTCTCACACTAGAGTCCCAGCCCGCCTCAAGCTAGAGGCGTTCCGACGACCAGGTTTGCCAACCGGCCGTACTGGGTTCCCCGCCACTGCGGGTTAGCACGATTCGGGTGCACAGGTCGATCGCCCTGTGGCAAGCAGTAGACATTGCCGTAGCCTGGCTCGGCGGAGCTTCCGTAGCTACTGCCTGCTCGACTGGCGACGGAAGCGCTTCACAAGATAAGCGGTCAGCTTATCCATGATGCACCTCCTGGGGAAGTATCCCTTCGTGCCAATTATACGCCAGCGTCGATCTTGGAGTTCTAACAAAACGGAAACCTGATCCGGCTACCGTATGCGCTAACCGGCGCACACACAGCTTGTCAACTGCGAGCTGGGCGCTGCCGGCTTGATCTCGCCCCGCGGCGTCGGACGCGGCTCGCCGGCTGCAGCGCCTCGTTAGGCAGCCTCATGAAGCTCTCGGGCCGCAGGAGACTCTCCACGGAGATGTCTTCGTCGATCTCCTCCCAATGGATGCCGATCCCTCCACCGATTAGTTCCCAATCGGATCGGGCCCTGGTCGTCGCGTCGGCCAAGCGCGGGAACCATACCAGAGGTACCGACACGACCCGCCCGTCCGACAGTGTTACGGACAGTGCGTCGCTCGAGAATGACACCTCGACCGCCAGCGCCTCAGCCTTTTCCACCAAAGTACTCATGCCATCTCTCCAGGAAAAAAGTGGCTTCTCCACAACGATGTGCCGAATCTCCGTCATCTCATGCCCGCGAAAGGCTCTCACATCGGCGACGGATACTGGATCGAGCCAGAACTTTGCATAGCGTCCGGCGTGAGCGACATGGATGTGGGGAGGCTCGCGTCCCTCCATGCTGAAGAAGAAGAACCGGTACCCACGGGACCCTCAGCAGAGCGGGCACTCTACAAGTCTACCGCCGCCGGCTCGAAATATCGCAGACTTGATTCTACGTCAAGGCTGTTTGGCCGGGCAGGCTCGGACCGGCCGGCTTACTGCTGTTGCGAAACCTCTCCGGGCCGGCGCAGCTCAGCGCAAGCTTACGCTTGCGGCTCTGAGTGTGGCTTGGGGCGGGCGGGGCTTGGAGCGAGAGGGGTGGCAGGGAGCTACAGCACGTCGGCGAAGCCGCGCTTGGCGTGGCGGAAGAACAGACCGCCGACGAGGAACGCGCCCACGCCGAAGAGCGTCATCGCAGCCAGGTCGGTCCAGGCGGGCAACCGGCCGCCCAGAATACTTTCCCGATAGGCCCTGACCACGAAAACCATGGGGTTGAGATCGAGCAGGAAGCGCAGGCGGCCATCAGCCATGTCGCGCAACAGGGTCTCGCTGAGAAAGATCGGCGTCAACCAGAACCACGCCAGCAGCACCACGGTGAGTACCTGCGCGGTATCCCGGACGTAGACGTGCAGTCCGGCGACAATCCAAGAAAGGCCTAGCGTGAGCAACCCCAGCGGCCCCAAAAACACCAGTGGCGCCAGGGCCGCTGCGTTGACCCGGCCGAGCACGACAGCCGTAATCACCACGAGCAAAATCAATGCCAGGAAGTGGCTGATCAAGGTGGAGAGCAGAATCGTCAGCGGCACCACCTCGGCAGGGAAGACGCTCTTCTTGATCAAGTTGGCGTACTCGAGCAACGACGAGGCCGACCGCTGCAGCGTCTCGGAGAACAAAAGCCACGGCAGCATCCCGGCGAACAGGAACAGCGGGTAGTTCGTCGTTACCTCTTCGGGGGGCAGCCGCATCCCCAGCGCATACTGGAAGACGAAGGTGTACACGCCCAGCAACACTAGCGGGTGAATCAACCCCCAGACCCACCCGGCGAGCGAGCCGATGTAGCGCTGCTCGAAGTCGCGGCGGACGAGCTGATAGATGAGACTACGGTTGCGCGCCAGGATGAGGACGAACTTCGCCCCCGGGATGCGGTCCAGGGCCACCATGTTCAGGACTGTAGCGGGCCGGGCGACGGGGAGTCAACGGCTGGAAAAAGGGGCCCAAACGCAACAGTGGCGTGGGCCGACCTCCCACGCCACCGATCTCTTGTGGATTGCAAGGAGAAGCAACTGGCAGTTGTAATTGCTCTCTTGTGTTCACTAGGTAAGACGATCGAAGAGCCGTTTTTTTCGTCCCGCAGCGCGAAAAACTAGCTGTAGAATCTTAAGTCGTTGATAACAAGCTACTTGGAAACAGGGATCATGGTAGAATCTTAGGCAGGGTGGGTGGAGCCGACTTTTTGGGCCGCCGCCACGTCTTGAACAGTGTACGGAGCCGGAATTTGATCTTCCGCGAGGTTGAGGATCGGGACCTGATCCTACGGGCGGCGAAAGGCGACGTCGAGGCGTACAACGTGCTCGTGTCGCGCTGGGAGAAGCGCGTCTACAACTACCTGCTGCGGACGGTTCGAAACCGGGAGGATGCCCTCGACCTGTGCCAGGACACGTTTCTGAAGGCCTATCGAGGGCTGAGTCGGCTGGAGAAGCCGGACCGCTTCCCGCAATGGCTGTTTCGGATAGCGCATAACGAGAGTATCTCGCTATTTCGTCGCAACCGATTCAGCTCGGATGAAGAGGTCCCCGAGGGCGTCGATGCGATGCCTCTCACCTTCGGCGGGACGAGTCTGAACCGGGCCGACGTGAGCTTGGCCGTGAGGAAGGCGCTGGAGAGCTTGAGCCCGGAGCAGCGCGATGTGGTCGTGCTGAAGGTGTACCACGGATTCAAGTTTCATGAGATCGCCGAGATCCTCTCGTGCCCGGCTTCGACGATTAAGTCTCGGCTCTACAGCGCGTTTGATGTGCTGAAAGACGTCTTGGCGCCGGTCAACCGGCTCTGAGGCGCGGAAGACGAGACACGCTTGCGGAGGTGTGAACGTGACGAAACCATCCTATGGGAAGCCGCCCCATGATTTGCGCGATTACCTGCTCGACGAGTTGGACGAGCTGCAACGGGCCGAGGTGGAAAGCTACCTCGACATCTCACCGAAAGCCCGCGAGGAGCTCGAGCGGCTCAATGTGACCCACGCGGCTCTGGTGAGCGTCCCGGACGAAGAGATCCCCCGGCGGGTCGCCTTTGTTTCCGACAAGGTTTTTGAGCCGTCGCCGGCCAAGCGCATCTGGCGCGAGATCTGGGCAGGCGCTCCTCGCTTGGCCTTCGGCCTGGCGGCCGTCGTGTTGGCTGTGTTCGTGGGCCTCTCGGCCGCGCAGCCGACGATCACGGTCGACGACCAGGGCTGGCGTGTTGCCTTCGGAGCGCCGCCGGAAGCACCGGCGGAAGCAAGGACGGCGACGCCCCAGCCCGCGAGCCTGACGGCCGAGCAGGCGCGGGCGCTGTTCCTCGAGGTGGCCGCGCAGCGGGATGACGGCCTGCGGGAGGAACTCCGGCAGATCATCGCCGAGCGCATGGACCAGGAAGCGGCGGCGCGGAAGGCACAGATGCAGCACGTGACGGATCTTTCTGGAGAGACGTATCAGTTCCTCAGCAACCGCATTGAAGACATCAACAACACCTTTGTCCGAATGGATATGGCTTCGCTAGGACGGTGATCATCATGCTCGCTCGATTCGCAGTGCTTCTTCTGGTGGTAGCAATACCTGCCGCGGCGGAGCCGCGCGCTGATGAGGGGGCGGTGCGCCGGCAGCTAGTCGAAGCAGAGCGTTCGATCGACCGCACATTCCGGAACGTCAAGGACTCCTCACCGATGCCGCTGACCGGTATAACACGAGGCGCTTACGTGCAGGGGTTCGGCGCGGTGTTCTCGTTGCAGGTGAGCCTCATTCCAATGCCTGGGTTGAACCCGTTTCGGCCCACGGTCAGCGACGAGGAGAAGCGCGATCTGAACATCCGCAAGCGGCAGCGGCTAGAGGATCTCGAACTGCGCGCGCGAAAGCTCCTCGTCAAAGAGGGCAAGCGGCTCACGCTGGTGCCGCTGGATGAAAAGGTGGCGCTGATCGTCTCGCTGCTGCAGTATTCGTGGGAGGACCTCAGCGGCCTGCCGGCGCAGATGGTGATGCAAGCGCCGCGCAGCGTTCTCGTCGAACGCGGAGCCGGGAGGCTGGATACCCCGGCTTTCAAGGAACGTCTCGAGGTGCAGTACTTCTAGGATTTCCGTTTGCCGGTCGGCCTACGGATCAGGGCTTTACGGATCACGACATCATGGCTGCACGTCTCGGTGAAATGCTCATCGCCAAAGGGCTGCTCGACAACGACGATCTCGAGCAAGCTCTCGAACTGCAAAAAGAGCGCGGCGACAAGCTCGGCAAGATCCTGGTCGACCTCGGGTTCGTAGCGCCAAAAGACGTCCTGACGACGCTCTCCGAGCAGCTTCAGGTGCCGTTGGTGACGCCGAATGATTTCCCCCCTGTCCTTCCCGAGCTGGAACGTCTGACGCCGAAGTTGATGCGGCAGTTCTCGTTCGTCCCGATCGAGGAGGAGAACTCGACGCTGACGGTGGCGATGAGCGATCCGCTCGATTTCGAGACGGTGGCCACCTTGCGCAACTTCAGCGGCATGAACATCAAGGCCGTGCTCGCCTCTGAGCAGGACATCGACGATTCGATCGACAAGTACTTCGGCGAACAGGAGCGGGGCGTCGACTCGGAATTCGGCACGGGCGACGCCGATGACGCCGCACAGATCGAACATCTGCGCGACATGGCCAGTGAGGCGCCCGTCATCCGGCTGGTCAACGCCATGATCGCGCAGGCGCTCGAGCGGCGCGCGAGCGACATTCATCTGGAGCCTTTCGAGAAGGAGTTTCGCGTCCGCTTTCGCGTGGACGGGATTCTGCAGATGCAAGATCCGCCGGGGCGAGAGCTACGGGCGGCTGTGATTTCGCGCATCAAGCTGATGGCGAGGCTCAACATCGCCGAGCGCAGGCTACCGCAGGATGGCCGCATCAAGGTCCGCGTGAGGGGCCACGAGGTGGACCTGCGCGTGTCGACTCTCCCGACGCTCTACGGCGAAAGCGTTGTGATGCGTCTGCTCGACCGCAGCGCCGGCGACTTCTACGACCTGACGCGGCTGGGCTTTGACCAGTCGATGCTGGACCGCATGGAGTATTTCACCTCCTTGCCGCACGGGATTCTGCTCGTCACCGGGCCGACGGGCAGCGGCAAGTCGACCACGCTCTATTCCGCGCTCAAGCTGATCAACGGCCCCGAGAAGAAGATCATCACGATCGAAGATCCGGTCGAGTATCAGATGGACGGGATCAACCAGATTCACGTCAATCCACAGATCGGGCTTACGTTCTCCGCGGGGCTGCGGCACATCGTGCGCCAGGACCCGGACATCGTCATGGTCGGCGAGATTCGCGACCGCGAGACGGCCGACATCAGCATCCGGGCGGCGCTGACGGGACACTTCGTGTACTCAACGCTGCACACCAATGACGCGCCCAGCGCCATTACGCGCCTGACCGATATGGGAGTCGAAAACTACTTGATCACGTCATCGGTGGTTGGCGTGCTCGCGCAACGGCTGGTGAGGCAAATCTGCAACCACTGCAAGAAAGACGACGGCGCCGTCAACACGCCCGAAGGTGAATCGATCGCGAGCTGGCGCGGTGCGGGCTGCGACCATTGTCTGGGCACCGGCTACACGGGCCGCGTCGGCATCTTCGAGTTGATGGAGTTGAACGAAGAGATTCGGAACTTGATCATGCACAACGCCGACGCGACGAAGCTAACGGACGCGGCGCGGCGTAACGGCATGCGGAACTTGCGAGAGGACGGTTGGGAGAAGATCGCGCGTGGCGTGACGACGGTGGATGAAGTTGTTCGGGTTACGCAGGAGTTCTAGTCGTGATTCGTGATTCGTGATTCGTGAAGCGTAAGTCGTGAGACATATGTATCTGGGAACTGTGGAATGTTGATTCGATCGTATCGGGATTCGGATGCTTGGCGGGCGGCTCATGAGTTTACGCTGCAGGTGTACCGGTTGACCGCGTCTTTTCCGCGGGACGAGTTGTATGGCCTCACTTCGCAGCTCCGAAGAAGCGCCTCTTCGGTGGCGTCGAATCTGGCCGAAGGGTTTGGGAGGCGATCCAAGAACGAACTGGGGCGCTACTGCAGAATCGCTAACGGATCTCTGCAGGAAGCGAGTTATCAGCTCTTGCTCGCCAAGGATCTTGGGTATTGCGCCCCGCAAGAGCACGACGAGCTTGGTGCACTGTCTGAGAAAGCCGGCGCTCTCATTGGCGGCTTGGAGCGCAGTCTACGGGTCACTCGTCCTGGCGCATAGAGGTACGCACGCGATGCCGCTCAGCGGCGACGACTGACGAATCACGAATCACGAATCACGAATCACGAACAACCATGCCCACCTTCCATTACCGCGCGCTATCGCCCGACGGCAGGGTCCGTACCGGGACGTTGTCGAGCGACGACGATCGGGCAGCGGCGCGGGAGCTACGCAGGCAAGGGCTGACGCCGGTAGCGGTGAGCACGTCGCGGCCGCGGGCTTTTTCGTTTCGATTCCCGAAGTTTGGCCGCGCGCGTTTTCGCCAGGTTCTCAGTTTCACGCAAGAGAGTGCGACGCTGCTCAATGCCGGCGTCCCGCTCGACCGGAGTCTCTCGATCGTCGCCGAGCTGACCGACAAAAAGGAGTTTCAATCGGTCGTCTCGGAGGTGCTGCGGTCGATCCGGTCCGGTAAGTCGTTCGCCGACAGCCTCGCCGAACACCCCGAGTATTTCACCGATCTGTACGTGAGCATGATTCGCGCAGGGGAAGTGAGCGGCAGTCTGGCGGTGGTCCTGGACCGCTTGGCGGAGTTCGAGACCGCCCGTGACGAGTTGCGCTCCTATATCGTCTCTTCGCTGACCTATCCCTGCCTGCTGATTGTGGTCGCCTCTGGATCGATCTTCGTTCTGCTGCGATTCGTGATCCCGAAATTCGCCGACGCGTTCCAGCAGTCCGCGATCGAGATGCCCGGGCCGATGAAGGCCCTGGTGGCGGCGAGCGACGCGGTAACTACGTTCGGCATTCCAGCGATCGTGTTGCTCATCATCGGCATCGTGGCGCTGCGATACTACATCCGCACGCCGCCGGGCCGCCTGCGTTGGGACCGGCTGCAACTCAAGGTGCCGCTGCTCGGTATCGCGTTACGGAAAGCCGACACGGCGCGCTTTGCGCGGGCCATGTCAACGTTGGTGTCGAACGGCGTACCGCTAGTACAGTCGATTACGATTGCCCGAGATATTCTGGCGAACCGCGTGCTGTCGGGCGCGCTCGAGGCCGTTGCGCAGGGAGTCAAGCGCGGCGAGGGCCTCGCCCTGCCGCTGAAGCGGACGAAGGTCTTCCCCACCCTGGCCGGGCACCTGCTGACCGTTGGCGAAGAGACGGGTAATCTAGATCGAATGTTCGAGCGGATGGCGGATATCTACGATAAGGACACCCGCGAGTCCGTTAAGCGTTTTACTTCTTTGTTCGAACCCATTGTGATTGTCTTCATGGGCATCATTGTGGGCGCAATGGTTTTGAGTATTATGATTGCTATCACGTCGGTGAACCAAGTGGGGTTCTGACCATGAAAACCTACCCTCGAGAGAGATTCAAACGCACGCGGGGAGCGGCCGGTATCACGTTGATCGAGATGCTTGTCGTCATCACGATCATCGCCTTGTTTTCGGCGGTGGCGTACCAGCGAATGGTTCCGGCACTGGACGACGCGCGCCGCATCGCGGCCAAGACACAGGTTGAAGCGTTGGACGCGATCTTAATGCGGTTCAACATCGAGCATGCCCGCTTCCCCACCGAGGAGGAAGGTTTGAGGGTGTTGAGGCCTTTCATGCAGCAGGATTTGCCGCTCGATCCCTGGAAACGCCCCTACATCTACCGGTATCCGGGCGAGCACGGGCCCGAGCCGGATGTGATGAGCTACGGGGCCGGCGGCGAGCCGGGCGGCGAAGGGGTGAACGAAGACATTGTGAGCTGGAAATAGAGGCGAACGGGGCCTTCCTAACGAGCCGGCCCGCCGAAGCAGCTCCGTTTCTCGGTTGGGTTTCGACTTTCCTGGGCGATCAGGCGTCCCTAGCTCTAGAGGGACGTCTGCGTTCGCATGCCTCGCAAGTACAACCGCCGCCGCGATCCCGGTGCGTCCGGAAGAGGACGGTCGTGTGTCCGGGGCATCACCCTCATCGAGCTGCTGATTGTGATCGCGATCGTGGGGCTAATGCTGACGATCGCCTACCCCAGTTTCACGCGCGGGCTCGACGGTATTCGGTTGCGCACGACGGTCGACGGTGTCGGCACGTTCTTCAACCAAGCCCGCAACATGGCGGACCGCCGCCAGCAGCCCGTGCATCTGATTGTTGATCCCGAGCTGCGTAGCGTGATCGCCGTCAGCCTCGACCGCGGCTGGCAAAGCGTCTATGAGCTACCCGATCGAATTGGCGTCGAGATACCGCGGGAGCGATCCAGCGTGATCCTCTTTCCAGGCGCTCCGGCACCACGGCTGCGGGTCATGCTGACGTCCGAGTCTGGGGGGCGCGTCGGTCTGCAGGTCAATATCTTCACCGGTGTGCCCGAGCTGTGGGACGGCAAAGAGGAGTGGTTCTAGTTGGTTATGCACAGCGAAACGCGGATCTTGTGCTCGTTAGGCAGGGCCTACGCGCAGCAGGCTTACGGGCTCAGTGGGTGGTGTAGGGGTGGACCGCTGCGTCCACCCCGGCGCAGCGGAGTTGCTCTCGTCTTCTGTGCGAAAGCGACGCCGCGTACCAGGGGCGGCGGGGCGGACGCAGCGGTCCACCCCTACAAGCTGCATGGTCGACGCTTCGAGACACTGCGCGGCGCGAACCGTTTCGTGCCCCGTCGGCAGGGCTTCAGCCTCATCGAGATGATCGTAGCCATGGCGATCATGGCGACGGCGATCATCGGGCTGCTGACGCTTACCAGCGTCTCCCTGTCGAATGCGGCGGTCATTCGCGAGTACGACCGAGCCGCGATGCTGGCGCGCTCGAAGATGAGCGAACTGCTGGAGGTACATCCGCTGCCGTTGGGCCGGATGATGGCGGGCGCTTTCGATGAATCGACCCGCTGGCAGGCGCGTGCGGAGCCGTTCGATGTCGTGCCACCCGTGGCCATCGGCAGGCGCATGCTAGTACGCGTGGACCTCACGGTCCACTGGGTGGAGCGCGAGAGGGAGAAGTTCGTGCAGATCGAGGGCTACCGCACTTTGAGGATTCGGGAAGAGCACGAGGGATTCCTCGGGGCCTTTCGTTAACCCGTCGTCCGCCGCGCCGAGCCCGAACCCGCACAGCATGAGATGCGCTCGATGAGATTGCGCCCCGAGCATTGTTGCCCCCCACGGCGCGCCGTGGGTCCAGCTTCGGCAACCGCCGGGATGAGCCTGATCGAGATCACGGTAGCGGTGGCGTTGATGGGCCTGCTTTCCGCGGGCATCTTCACCGCCTTCCAGGTCGGCGCCAGTTCGTGGCAGAGCACTCGCGACCGGCTGATGCTGGACCGCCGTATCGCCACGGCCAACGCCATCTTGCACGGCGCGCTCAATGGCATCGTGCCCATCCGGGCGGAGATGCCACCCGGGCGACCCGAGCGTGGACGCCGGTTCTTTTTCTTCCAGGGCGAGCCGCGCTCAATGCGGTTTGTGACGACCTATTCCGTTGTGACGGGCGTACGGGGCGGGCTCCTGATCACCGAGTTGCAAGTGGTCAGTTCCGAGCGAGGCCTGCGCGTCTTGCTCAACCAGTCGCCCTACCGGGGGCCACAGAGCGCCGGATTCTTCGTGGCAGGCTTCGCCCGGGATCCGCTGAGAGGGCGCGAGCGAGCGCTGTTCGTGCCCATACTGCCCCGGGCGACCTCGTTGATCATCGTCGACGAACTCGAGGACTGCCGATTCGCCTTCTTGGAACAGCCACCCGGCCTGGAGCAGCCGACCGAGTGGGTTCCCGTCTGGGCGGATCTGCTGAGGCTTCCCGAGGCGGTGGCCATCCACGTCATACCCAGCCGGGGTGGAGCGCGGTTGCGGCCGATCTCGGTCATTGCCGGGGTCGCCTCAAAGGGCTTGGACCAAGGGGCACCGACCGGCGCCGGCGGCGGCCCTCCGCCGCCGGGGACACTGGGTTTGCGAGGGAGGTAAGAGTATTGAGACGGGTGCAGGGGATCGGCTCCAACCGGGGCAGCGCCTTGCTGGCGGTGATGTGGCTCTCGATCGCCCTGGCGGTCATTGCCTTCACGCTGTCCCGAACCGTCCGGACAGAGTTCGACCGGGCTGACCTCAACGTCGACTCCACCCGCGCTTACTTCTTGGCCCGAGGCGGTATCGAGCGGGCGATGATGTATCTGCTCAACCGACGCAACCCTCAAGACGTGCGAGCCGGGCCTGGATTCGTTCCGGGACAGCGCTGGATGCGCTTCTCCTTCCCGGCCGGCGACGTTGCCGTGCAAATCGAGAGCGAGTCCGGAAAGCTGAGCGTGAACAACACGGCGCCCGAGGCTCTGGCGAGGACCTTGGCTGCCGCCGGCGTCGATGCCGCCGTCGCCGCGTCGATGGCCGGCCGCATCGAAGCGGCCCGCTCCGCCTCGCGCGAACAGGTCCTCAACACACAACAAAATACGGGAGATGCATCGTCTTTCTCGCGCCGTCCGTCGTCCTTCCAGTATCTGGAGGAGTTGTTGATGGTCCCCGGCATCTCACCGGAGCTTCTGTATGGGACCTACCGCCAGAATTACGAAGGCAACTGGATGCGTATCGGAGGACTCCACCGGCACCTGTCGGTCCTTGGTTCCCCCACGGTCGACGTCAACTACGCGTCCCCGGAGGTGTTGCACGCGGCCGGCGTTCCCGGGCCCATGATCGCTTCGATCTTGGAGATGCGCGAGGTGGCGCCGATCGGCCGTGATTTTCCCGGGATCGAGGAGATCGTCAACCAAAACGGCCCGATTCGCGTGTCGGGGGCGAGGCCGTCGGGGGCGTACACGCTATGGGCGGAAGCCCGGTTGCACACGGGCAAGACCCGGAGGATGGTGGGAGCGCTGGTGCAGCGGGGGCAGGCTGTTGGGTCCGAGCCGATTCGGGTGGTCCGCTGGTATGACACGCAGTTCTAGCTGATGAATACAACTCTCCTATTCCGACTCGGGACCGGTTGCGGGATCGAGGTACGCGACGACGACCTGTTGGTCGTGGCGGTGAAGTCGCGCCCGAAAGGCGTCACCGTTCTCGGCCGGGAGATCATCAAGGATTTCCGCCACCGTCCGCCCGAGGAATGGGGCGTAGAATACGCAGCCTTCTTGAAAGAGAGAGGCCTGTCACACCTGGCGGCGACCGTGAGCCTGCCGCGAGGCGAGGTGAT
Source organism: Bryobacterales bacterium (assembly GCA_047516085.1). GTDB lineage: Bacteria > Acidobacteriota > Terriglobia > Bryobacterales > UBA6623 > JAKZVK01. Next base: position 528 of record JAKZVK010000278.1, on the reverse strand, counting down.
TGTCCGCCAGATTCAGATGCCGCCGGTAACGGGCAAAGACCTGGCGGCGGCGGTCGGGTATCAGATCGAGACTCTGCACCCCTTCGGAGAAGACGAGGTCTGCTGGTCGCATGCCGCTTTGCGCGCTCCGGGAGAGGGTGCAGGAGAGCTTCCCGTCGGGGTGGTCATCGCCGAGAAGTCGAAGGTGGATGCCTACGCCGACCTGTTCGAGGCGGCCGGTATCGCGGTCAGCTCGTTCAGCGTGACGGCGGCGGCTTTCTTCGCCGGAATCCGGGTTCGTTGGGATTCTCCGCCTGTTCCCTTTCTGATCACCGACTTCCACCATCACAAGCTCGAGATCTATGGCGAGGGAGAGAACCGGCCGCTCTTCAGCGCCGAGTTCGACCTGGCGTCTCTGCCGGCCGAACGGGCGCTGCAACTCGCCGAGGCGGACCTGCGCTTGGCCGAGTCGGAGTCGGCGCTGTTGGCGGTCTGCGGACAAAGCCAGGAGGGCGAGGACGAACAAGAAACGCCGCGGCCGCTGGGCGC
>JAKZVK010000277.1:0-6668 GCA_047516085.1 Bryobacterales bacterium | reverse complement strand
CCCTTGGTCTTGCGACGCAGCCGCTTGAACTTGCGGCGTGCCCAGCGAATGACATAGAGGTCGATCCTCTTGAGCGTCGGACGTAACTCAGTCCGATAGAAGTTGCCGAAGTAGTTGATCCAGCCGCGGATATGCCTGTTGGCAATCTCAGCCAGATCTTCCAGGGCTTTGTCGCTGCGCAAGTGAAGCATCCAGCGCCGGATGGTCCGGCTCATGGCCTTCAACGCTTTTCGACTAGCCGCAGGCAGGAAACCGTGCGTGTGGATACGACCGTGCCACATCGTCTTCCGTGCCCGGAATGTAAATCCCAGGAAATCAAAAGACGTATGAGCATAGTCGCCTCGCCGGTTCGCATCCTTGCAATAGACGATCTTCGTCTTCTCGGGATGCAGTTCCAGCCTGCATGTCGCAAAGCGATGCCGCAACGCACGGCGCAACGCTTGCGCCGCCTCGGCGCTCTTGCAGTGACAAACGATGTCGTCCGCATAACGCTCGAACGGGATGTGCGGATACTTCCGCGCCATCCACACGTCGAACGCATAGTGCAGGAACAAGTTTGCCAGCAGGGGGCTCATGACCCCACCTTGCGGCGTCCCGGCCCTACGCGGTACGACACGGCTATCTTCCATTTGAACGGGCACCTTCAAGTAACGCTCGATGTAGAGCAGCACCCAGCGACAGTCCGTATGGTGGCGGACGGCCTTGAGCAACAGCTCCCAATCGATGCTGTCGAAGTAGCCTTTGACGTCAATGTCGAGCACGAAGTCATACCGCCAGCAGCGCTGACGGGCCTGACGCACGGCATCGATCGCCGATCGACCGGGCCTGTAGCCATAGGAATCGACATGAAACACCGGTTCCAAACGCGGCTCCAGGTTGCGGCGGACGACTTCCTGAGCAATGCGATCGGCGACCGTCGGAATGCCCAACGGGCGCGTACCGCCATCGGCTTTTGGAATATCGACCCGTCGCACCGGCAACGGAAAATAACTCCCCGAAGACAGTCGGTTCCAGAGCTTGTAGAGGTTGTTCGAAAGATCAGCCTCAAAGTCCGCAATCGACTGCCCATCTACGCCAGCCGCTCCCCGGTTGGCCTTCACACGCTTGAAGGCTTCCCAGACGTCTTTCTTAGAGATATCGAACGGCTTTGCCTCGTCCACAGGTTCCTCCTGTCACCAGTTGACCAGTGGCCTCGGCTGAACAACGCAGCCCCTTTGGTCCAATCCCATTACAGGACCTTCATCCCTACTACGGGCTGCTCCGCCCCTGTGCTCCGCATCGGTACTCTAGCCCTCGTGGTTGTCGCCACTTGAGACGTCTCCCTTTGCATCGGAACGACAGGTTCTCACGTTCCGTACGAAAGCCTGGTTGAGAGTCGCGCCACCTACATGCCGGATGCCGCTCGGGCAGACTTCAGGACAGCCCCCGAACTGATCCCGGAGGAAGGGTCACCCCCCGGTTCTGACATCGTCTAATCCGCTTTCGACACTTCAGCAGTGGTTCGCTTGCGCTCGCCTCTCTCAACCGTGCCTGCCGGGATCATCGCCCCGGCGTTTCCGCAACGCTCACCACCATCGCTCTTTACGACAGCAGCTTGCGGTGGCTTGAGATCAGTCCCTGACGACCGAACCCAAAGGGTCCTCCTTCATCTCTCGTACAGTTGCGCGCCGCTGAAGAACTTGCGACGCTCGTGACACACGACCCGAAGCGGGCAGGTGGTGGAACTGAAATTTGATACCTAATCTCACAGATCGAAACCGATGGCCCATCCTTCGAGACGCTCGCTCCGCTCGCCCTCAGGATGAGGTTTCGTTTGACATCAACGGTTTAGCCAACCCTGCCCCTCACCGGCCGCATTGGTGGCAGAAGAAAGATCGAAAGATTCACACGCTCTCGGCAAGAGGATTTCCCTTATATCTACAAGCAATGACCTCATGCTGAGGAGCGCCACTTGGCGCGTCTCGAAGCATGGGCCGTGAGTCCTACTCTGCGAGACTTGGTATGATCCGTCAGGCGGATTTGCGTTGGCGGCGGCGGGTCGTTAAAACGAATTCCAACAACAATTTCGGACTCATCGTCATTGGGGAGGATTTGCAACATGTTGAAATCAACCACGCGTCATCTCTCGACTTTCGTCGCGCTGGCCGTGGCGGCGGGTATATCGCTGGCGCCGGGCGAGGCCGGGTCGCAGGAGAAGTTCCCGTCCAAGCCCATCCAGGTGGTGATCCATGCCAGCTACGGCGGCGGCACCGACACCACCGCGCGGATGATGATGATCCGCTCGCGGCGCATCCTGAAAACCGACATGCAGGTGGTGGCCAAACGCGGCGGCTCGGGCGCGAGAGCGCACCAGTACGCGGTGGGCAAGCCGAGGGACGGTTACCTCATCCTGGCGCTGACCCAATCGCATCTCTACACCATCGCCCGCGGCAAGAGCCCGCTGACGATCGACGACGTGGTCGGCATTGCCCGCGCCATGGACGATCCGACCTTCATCACGGTTTCCGCCAGCAGCAAGTTCAAGACCCTGGCCGACGTGGTGACTGCGTCGAAGCAGAAGGCGCTCAACTGGGGCGTCGCGCAGATCGGCGGCACCGAGCATATCGGCCTCGCCACCTTGGCCAAGGCGGCCGGCATCAAATACAAGGTGATCCCGTTCGGCAGCGGCGCGCAGATGGTCCAGGCGCTGATGTCGGGGGCGATCGACGCCACGCTGCCCAATGTCAGCGAGGCCGGCGAGCAGGTCAGGACCGGCACCTTCCGGGCGCTGGCGGTGATGGCCGAGAAGCGGCTCGGCGACTACCCCAAGGTGCCGACCACCTTTGAGCTCGGCTACAAGGTCAAGACCTCGACCACGCGCGGCTATTGGGTGCTCAAGGGCACGCCTAAGGACCGCATCGAGATCCTGTCGAAGGCGCTGGTGAAGGCCATGAAGCACAAGGTGTTCGCCAACTACCTGAAGAGCGCCGGGCTGACTCCGGAAGACAGCGTCGCCGGTCATGAGGTCTGGGACAAGCAGATCAAGGAAGAGTACCGGACGGCGGAAACGGCGCTCCGCGAACTGGGCCTGTTGAAGAAGTAGAGACTGCCGGCCGGCCGCACGAACGGCGGGCGTAACGCCGTGGCGAACGACGAGCCCGAAACCCCGGACGCGGGCGCGGAGCGGAAGGCTGATTCCGCGCCGCGCCTGATCCATCCGGTCGATCTTCGGCTCGCGGTGGTGATCCTGGCGATCTGTGGCCTGATCTACTTCATCACCACCAGCTTCGAAGAGGTCTCGCCGCTGCTGGCGCAGAACATTCCGCCCGAATGGTTTCCGCGCCTGCTTATCTGGACCATCGTGGCGCTGACCCTGATCCTGCCGTTCGAGCATCGCTTCCTCGAGCACGGCGCCAAGGGGCTGGACGAAGACCGCGGCGAGCGCATCGGACGGATGGCCATCGCCACCGCCGGTCTGCTGCTGCTCGTCCTCGGCTCGGCCATCCTGTTCGGCACCTTCATCGCCATGATCGTGGTGTGCATCGCGATGCCGGTGCTGTGGGGCGAACGGCGGATGAAGGTCTTGATTCCCTACGTCGTCTTGTTTCCGGCCGCGGTGACGATCCTGTTCACCCAGGTGCTCAAGGTCTATTTCGAGCCCGGCTTGTTCGGCTTCGAGTTTTGACGAGGGATCCGCGATGGATGCGATGATCCAGGGCCTCGTGCTCATCGCCGATCCGTTCAACATCCTGCTGGTGTTCTGCGGCGTGCTGGTGGGCGTCATGGTCGGCGCCCTGCCGGGGCTGTCCTCGCCGATGGCCGTGGCGCTGCTGCTGCCGTTCACGGTCGGGCTCGAGCCGATCCCGGCGATCGCCATGCTGGCCTCGCTCTACTGCGCCGGCACGTTCGGCGGCTCGATCACCGCGATCTTGATCAACGCGCCGGGCGCGCCGCCGGCGGTGGCCACCGCCTTCGACGGCTACCCCATGGCCAAGCGCGGCGAGGCGGGGCGCGCGCTCGGGCTGGCCGCGGTCAGCTCGGTCGCCGGCGGGGTGTTCAGCCTGCTCGTCTTCCTGGTCGCGACGCCGCTTCTGGCCAAGATCGCGCTGTCCTTCCAGCCGCCGGAATACTTCGCGCTGGCGGTGTTCGCGCTCTCGATGCTGGCCTCGATCAGTGGCAAGTCGTCGATCCGCAACCTGATCGCCGGCGCCGCCGGGGTGCTGATCGGCACCATCGGCATCCACCTGACGACCGGCGTCGAGCGCTTCACCTTCGGCTTCTCCGAACTCACCGACGGCATCCATTTCGTTCCCGTCTTGATCGGCCTGTTCGCCATGGGCGAGCTGCTAAGCCAGTCGCAGGCCCTCGACGTGGTGGTCGAACGGATCTCGTCGCTGGTCATCCGGCTGCCCGGCCGCGACGACCTCAATAAGGTAAAAGGGACCATCCTGCGCTCGTCGCTGATCGGCACCTTCATCGGCATTCTGCCCGCCGAGGGCTCCACCGTGGCGGCGATCATGGGCTACAACGAGGCCAAGCGCTTCTCCAAGCACAAGGAGGAATTCGGCCACGGCGCCGTTGAAGGCATCGCCGGGCCCGAGGCGGCCAACAACGCCGCCGCCGGCGGCGCCATGGTGCCGACCCTGGCGCTCGGCATCCCGGGCAGCGGCACCACGGCGATCATCCTGGCGGCGCTGATCATGCACGGCTTCCGGCCGGGGCCGTATTTGATGAACCAGACGCCGCATTTCATCTACGCCATCTTCGGCGCCATGCTGATGGCCAACTTCATGTTCCTGGCCATCGGCCTGGCCGGCGCCAAGGTGTTCTCGCGTATCACCCTGATCCCGCGCACGCTGTTGTGGCCGTCGGTGTTCGTGTTCTCGATGATCGGCGCCTATTCGTTCTCGTCGTCGCTGTTCGACGTCTGGGTGATGCTGGTTTCGGGGATCTTGGGCTTCGTGATGCTGCGCCACGGTTTCGGGCCGGCACCGTTCGTGATGGGATTGATCCTCGGCGGGCTGGTCGAGGAGAAGCTGTCGCAATCGATGATCATCTTCGACAACAACTGGCTGATGTTCCTCGAGCGCCCCATCGTGCTGCTGTTCTTCGCGCTGACGCTCATCAGCCTGTTCTGGCCGTACATCTCACGCGCCATCCAGCGCATCGCCTCGCGGCCCGATGTTGGCCCCGAACGGGGAGACTGACGGGTCGTTGGCTGTGGCGAACGCCACCGGCTGGACGACAAGGCCGCCGTGAAATTCGTCGGCACGGACGGCCGAGCGGCTTCCGTGATCGCTTGGCTCAAGATGTCACCGAATTGCCCAAATGACGCCACGTGGAAGGCGCGTTTTGGGTTTAGAACCACAATGCTGAACGGATTTTGTTGGGGATAGTATTTTCAGGGAGCGCACGAATGCCACTCAAAGCGTTCATACGCGACGACGAAGGTGCAACCGCGGTCGAGTACGGTCTCATCGCCACATTGTTTGTCTTGGGCTCGATCTTCGGACTGGATGCGGTGGGAACGGCGCTTCAGGAAATGCTCGAGGCCGTCTCCGCCGCAATGGCATTCGTCCTGCCCGGATGATGTTCGCGTAACCCCTGATACCGTGCGCACAAAAGGGGTCATGTCTTGAATGTTGAATTATTTCGGGTTTCCCATTCCTTGATGATCTTGCTCACGGTGGAATAATGGAGCCCGGCGGCAACGGCGATCCGGCGCATGGTGTGGCCGTGCTCGCGATATGCCCGCGCCATCCATTCACCGCGATCGTGATGGTCGCGACGCAACGACGCGAGCGTGGCGGGTGCCAACCGGCGCGCCCGCGACGGCACCTCGGAACTCGCCATGCCAGCCAATTCGCGAAGCGCGTCGCGAAATGCCGCGTCGCCGAGAACGTCCGGGCCCGAAAGCGAGTCCCACGGGCTGGAGGCGCCGATCCCGTCGACGACGAAGCGACGGTAGGCGGGTACCGCGACGTCTGGCTCGGCGCCGAATTGCGCCAGGATCCAGTCGCGGTGCTCGAACGGTCGGGCGCGCGCCAGTCCGGCGGTGCCGCGATAGCTGCTCCAGCGCCAATCGCGCGCCCGCCGCGCCATGCCCGCGCGCACCGGGTTCAGCACGACATAGCGGCACAGCTCGAGCAGATGCGACGCGCGCTCGACGATGATCGCCTTGTAGCGTCCCTGAAAAACATGTCCGACACGGCCATGCCGGCGGTTGAGGCGTTGGGTGAAGACGCCATTGAGCTGGCGCATCCCGCGTGACAGGTTCGCCGCCGGGGTCTCGACCAGCACATGGTAGTGGTTGTCCATCAGGCACCACGCATGGCAAAGCCAGCTGAAGCGCTCGATCGTCTTGGCAAGGGTGTCGACAAAAATTTGGCGATCGCCGTCATCACCGACGATATCGGCGCGCGCATTGCCGCGGCTGGTGACATGGTACAGCGCGCCCGGAAATTCGATGCGGAGTGGCCTCGCCATCGGGTAGACAGTACGCCGGCCAAATTCAACATTCAAGACCTGACCCCAATTCTTGAAACTGACTGTCAACGGCGGTCGAACATGGGGCCAGTTCGGCGGTTTTATAGAGGGCCGTAATTGGTTGGGGAGCTTGTCCACGTAGTCCACGGGAGGGTCCCGCGTGCGGGGCGACGTGCCCCTCAACCGGGCTGACGGCGGCCCGC
>JAKZVK010000276.1:0-5056 GCA_047516085.1 Bryobacterales bacterium | reverse complement strand
AATTCTACAGGTTCTGAGCGTGACGCTGTTCGAGAAAACCCCCATTGTACGGGCCTTTCACGACATCGACTCCAAAGACCCGCACCCCTCAATTTCTAACCAGTTGATTCTATTCGATTTATAGCCGGACAGTAGTGACATGAAATAGTGGTTGCATCCGCTCGGGGAGTTCCTCGTCTCCACGCCGCCCCTACGATCGACGTCATCCTCAGCATACCCGCGAAAGATAAATCCAGCGTCCCGGAAAGGTTAAGGTTTGTAAAGCTTTGTTTAGCAAACTTTACCCGCACTCTTGCTGGCCCATGTTACATTCGGGACAGTGCGGATCCTCCTAGTCGACGACGATGTCGAGCTCTGCGACCTGTTGCGGAAGTTCCTGAAACAAGAGGGCTTCGAGATCGACTGTGAGCATAACGGCGCCCGCGGCATGCGGCGTGCCCTGAGCGAAGACCCCGATCTGGTCGTTCTCGACGTCATGCTGCCCGGCATGGACGGTTTCGAGATCTTGCGCCGCGTTCGTCAGGAGAGTCGCGTGCCCATCCTGATGCTGACGGCGCGAGGCGAGGACGTCGACCGCATCGTCGGGCTCGAACTCGGCGCTGACGACTACCTGCCGAAGCCCTTCAACCCGCACGAGTTGGCCGCCCGCATCCGCGCCGTTCTGCGCCGCCTCGAATCCCAGGCCGAAGCCGTGCCGCGGCGTCTCGAGGTCAACGGCGTCACGCTCGACTACGCTGCCCGGCAGGTCCACGTCGACGAACGCCAGGTGGAGTTGACCACGCTCGAGTTCGACATCCTTGAAATGCTGATGCGTGCTGCGGGACGTGTGCTCTCCCGCGACGCCATCATCGAGCGACTCTACGACCGCGAAGCCACCGCCTTTGATCGTTCGATCAACGTTCACATCAGCCACCTGCGAAAGAAGCTCGAGGCCGAACGCGCTTTGATCAAGACGATTCGTGGTGTCGGCTACCAGTTCTGTCTCACCGCCGAAGAAGCGCCCGTCGCATGAAATCTCTGTTCACCAAGATCCTGCTCTGGTTTGTCGCCACCGTCGCCGTCACTTTTGTAGGCTTCTTTGTGATTACGGCGATGACGATCCAGCGCGCGGAGCCGCGCCGCTCGCCGAGGACTCAGTTCTTCGAGTTTCAATTGCAGCGCGCTCGCTTTGCTTACGAAACAGGGGGCGCGGAAGAACTCGCTCGTCTTCTCGAACGCACCAGGCGTCGCGGCGGTCGCTTTCGCGGCGATCGCCCACCAGGCCCACGCCCACGCGCTGACCGCCCGCCGGGAGTACGTCCACCGCGCGACGCTCCACCCATCAGGCGTCCCCCAGGGGCGCGTGCGCCCCGAGATGGGCGCCCCGATGACTTTCCGCGCACGGAGATTCACCTCACCGATGCACAGGGACGCGACCTGCTCACCGGCGAAGATCTCTCTGCTGTCAAGAACAGCGACCCGAGCATGTGGTGGTTCTTATTCGGAAGCCGTCGGCCGTCCTTCACTCGGGTGGTCTCGGACGGTGAATACCGTTACATCGTGCGCTCGGCCGAGCCCGACGAGCCTTTCTGGTTCTTCAACGCGCAGCATCTGTGGGTGTTGGCTGTCAGCATCCTGTTCTGTTCGGCACTCGCTTACTACCTGACCTCGCCCCTGCGGAACCTGCGGCGGACCGTCGAACGATTCGGCCAGGGTGACTTCTCGGCCCGCACCCATGCCAAGCGCCGAGACGAGTTGGGTGAGCTCGGACGCACCTTCGACCGCATGGCTGAACGGATACAGGTGTTACTGTCGGCCGAACGCCGGTTGCTTCAAGATGTCTCCCATGAGCTGCGCTCGCCTCTGGCGCGCCTCGGCGTGGCGGCGGCCTTGGCTGAGTCAGACGCCGACCGGCCCGCAGCTTTGAAACAGATCGGCCGCGAGTCAGAGCGGCTCAACACCTTGATCGGAGAGCTGCTCCAAGTCACGCGCGCCGAGGGCGACGAGCAGAGCCTTCGCCTCGAGACGGTTCGTCTCGATGAACTGGTCGGCGAGGTCGCCGATGATTGTGCGGTCGAGGCACAGGCCCGCAACTGCGAGCTGGCCTTCCACAGCGCGGCCACTCCGACAGTGAGGGGCGACCCCGAACTGCTGCGCCGCGCTGTCGAGAACCTGGTGAGGAACGCGATCCGCCACACCGCCGACGGCACGACCGTTGAGATTAGGTTGGATAGCGACGATGACCGCGCCCTGGTTTCAGTCAGGGACCGCGGTTCCGGCGTCCCCGAAGAGGACCTTTCGCGCATCTTCGACCCCTTCTATCGGGTCGAAAGCGACCGCAACCGCGGCAGCGGCGGCACAGGCCTGGGCTTATCGATCGCCCGCCGCGCGGTGGACCTGCACAAGGGCTCGATCCGAGCCCGCAACGCCCACCCCGGGCTAGTGGTCGAGGTCGAGATTCCCCTCAGCGGCGAGTCCGATGCCGGCAATACCCCAGTCGAGGTCGCCGAGAGCGAGACCGCGCCGAAGGCGATGGCATAACCTTGGACCGTCGGGGAACCAAAACGAAGTCGACAGCGAGCAAGTACCAACGATTCAGTAGCTTGCTTGTGGCTTACTCTTGCTTTGCTTGACCTACGTAGGCTGTGTGGTATCCCAGTTTCCGGCCTGGTCCGGCCGACGCGGTTTCCTTGCTGCCAGGGCAGCCGCCTCCAAGCGGCAGGGCGCTTTCCGGACCCGGTAGTGTACCGTAGAGAGAAGTCCCTCACCTGGATACGGGGTCGGCCATGACACCCCCGATCGCTCACACGCGTAGAGATCTGCTCAAGGTACTCGGCGGCGGCATGGCGAACCTCGGTTTCGCGGGGCTGCTTGCTCGGGACGGCCTGCTCGCCAAGCCCAAGATCGGCGGCTTCGAGGCCCAGGGGCCACACTTCGAACCCAAGGCCAAGCACGTCATCTCGATCTTCTGCTACGGCGGACCCAGCCACATCGATACCTTCGATCCGAAGCCCGCGCTGGCGAAGCACGCCGGCGAGGCCATGGCCGGCGTGGGCGAGGTGGTCGTCTCACAAGGAAACCCGGGCGGGCTGATGCCCTCGCCGTGGAAGTTCAAGAAGTACGGGCAGAGCGGGCTGGAAGTCTCAGAGCTGTTCCCGAATGTCGCCGAGCACGCCGACGATCTGGCGGTCATCCGGTCGATGTACGCCACCAGCAACGACCACGGCCCGGCGCTCTACCAGATGAACACCGGCACCCTGCTCGCCGGGCACCCCAGCGTCGGAAGCTGGCTTACCTACGGCCTTGGGACGGAGAACGACAGCCTGCCCGGCTTCGTCGTCTTCACCGACCACCGCGGCGGCCCCATCAACGGCTCCCCGAACTGGGGCAACGGCTTCATGCCGGCGGCCTTTCAGGGCACCCAGTTCCGCTCAACGGGCGACCCGATTGTCGACCTGCGTCCGCCGAAAGAGATGAGCCGCGAGCGGCAGCGCAAGTGGCTCGACCTGTTGCAGAGCTTTAACCGCGAGCACCTCGCGCAGAACCCCGAAGACACCGAACTGTCGGCGCGCATCCAGTCATACGAGTTGGCCTACCGGATGCAGGTCCATGCGACCGAAGCCATCGACATCTCGAACGAAACCGAAGCGACGCGCAAGCTCTACGGCCTCGACAGCCCGGCGACGCAGTACTTCGGGCGTCAGGCGTTGATGGCGCGCCGGCTGGTGGAGCGCGGCGTGCGGATGGTGCAACTCTACTCCGGCGGGGGCAACCACGAGCCCACCTGGGACCAGCACTGGTCGCTCAAGAAGTTCCACACCATGCACGCCGGCGAGAGTGATCTGCCGATCGCGGGCCTGATCAAGGATTTGAAGAGCCGCGGGCTCTTCGACGAGACCTTGATCGTGTGGCACGGCGAGTTCGGCCGCATGCCGATCAGCCAGCGTCTCGACGGACGCGACCACAACCCCTACGGCTTCACGGCGTGGATGGCCGGCGGCGGCGTCAAAGGCGGGACGGTCGTCGGCGCCACCGACCACTTCGGCTACAAAGCGGTCGAGAACCGTAAGTCAGTCTACGATTTTCACGCCACGATTCTTCATCTGATGGGCCTCGACCACGAGCAGCTCACCTACCACCACAACGGCCGCGACATGCGGCTTACCGACGTCCACGGCAACGTGATCAACGAAGTGTTGGCGTAGAGCGGCATTGGTTTCAGATATCGCGGTCCGTTTGCGTGCATGCTCACCACGCCAGCGCGTAGTTGTCGCCCCGAACGTCGGCGCCCGCGCTCAGGACGCCTGTCTCGGGGTCGACCACGATCGCCGACGTTGCATTCATCGACCAAGCTCCGCGGACGTCAACACGGTGGCCACGCCTTCTCAACTCCTCGACAACGTCAGCCGCAACACGGCTTTCGACCGCTAGGTGCCCGGGGTCCATCGCGTGGGGGAAAACCGAGGACGGAAAGCTATGCGTCGTCGTGCGAGGGGCCTCGATGGCGGCCTGAATGTTCATGTCAAACTCGACGACATTCAGAAAAGTCTGCATGATCCTCATGCATTGGTCGTCGCCCCCTGGACTACCGACGGCCATGAACGGTTTGCCGTCCTTGAGAATCAGCGTGGGTGTCAACGTGCTGCGCGGCCGCTTGCGCGGAACAAGCGCGTTCGGGTGCCCCTCCTGTAGCCAGAAGTAGTCCCCGCGGCAGTTGAAGACGAAGCCTAGGTCGGCCATCACGACGCCGGTTCCGAACCCGGAGTGCAGGCTGGGCGTCCACGACACGGCGTTGCGGTCTTTATCGACCACCGCCACATAGCTGGTGTCCCCTTCATGGTCGGCGTCGCCGGAAACGGGAAAGCGGAACCGCGGCCGCTTCGACGCGCCCGAGGCCTCCGTGTCGACACGCCCCGGCCGGAACTCTCGGGAAGCCTTCTTGGCGTCAATCAACGATCGTCGCCGGGCCCCGTAGGATTCCGCTAGCAGACTCGGAAACGGAATCTTGACGAAGTCCATGTCGGCCAGGAACATCTCACGGTCCGCAAAAGCCAGTTTGAGCGCTTCGACGAAGGTA
>JAKZVK010000275.1:0-6368 GCA_047516085.1 Bryobacterales bacterium | reverse complement strand
CCTATCGCGCGAACCCCTACCTGTTTCTGGGCAACATCCATCCGTCGCTGCAGAAGCAGGTGCGCGACCAGATGAAAAAGCCGCGCTTTGTCGGCGGCGACACGATGGACTTCTGGATCGAAGGCAACCCCGACGAGTTGGCGCAGGCGATTGCGCAGTGGGACTTCATCTTGATCAACGACAGCGAGGCGCGGCAGCTCTCGGGTGAATACAACCTGCGCAACGCGGCGAAGAAAATTCTCGACATGGGTCCCCACACGGTGGTGATCAAACGCGGGGAGTATGGGGCGATCCTGTTCCGTCCGGAGGGGCATTTCATCGCGCCGGGCTTTCTGCTCGACACGGTGTTCGACCCGACCGGCGCCGGCGACTCGTTCGCGGGCGGGTTCATGGGCTATCTCGCCGAGCAGGGCGTCAGCGACCTCGACCACGCGACGCACACCCACCTACGCAAGGCCATGATCTATGGCTCGGTGATGGGGAGTTTCTGCTGCGAGGAGTTTGGCGTGGGGCGCTTCCGCACGTTGACCCGCGAGGAGATCGATGCCCGCTACCAGGAGTTCAAGAAGTTTACTGAGTTTTGAGTGGTAATGCCGGTAGGCTTGCCGAGATGGCCGCGCGTACGCCACTCGGAGCCGCAGGCGTTAGCCTGCGATGAGGACTTGCCACCGGCCTGGGGTGCTGTTGGATGTGCGAGGTCTGTCGGTCTCTAGCCATACCCGGCTCAGCTCGCCGCATCTCAGCGCAAGCTAACGCTTGCGGCTCTGAGTGGTTGGCCGGGGAGCGTACTTGTGTCAGCCTCCGCCGAGCAAGGCACTGATTCTCTGGTAAGCCCCCTGCCCGCCCACGTAGGCGAAGAATAACAAACCCAGCACTAACACCGTGTTCGGCATCCAGCCGCTGAGGAAGTCAGAGCCCACCCAGCGCCGCTGGTTGTTCATGATCAGCAAGGTCAGTGCCAGCAGCGGCAGGAAGAACGCGCCGACGACGCCGAACGCCAACTGGATGTAGCTCACCGGCACCCAGAGAAAGATCAGCGACACCACGGAGATCGCAGTCAGATACGAGCGGTAGGCGGGGGTCGAGCGCAGGTCGGAGTTTCGCCGCAGGCCCGGCTGCCACCCGGCTCGCAGCTCCATGAAGTCTGCGAAAAGGTAGGGTAGGCTCTGCCACACGCCAAGCAGGCTCGAGAAGACCGCGCCCCAGAACCCAAGCAAGAACAACACCCTGCCGGGCGGCCCCAGCACCAAAGCCAATTGATCGGCCAGTTGCAAAGCCAACGTGGCGCCCCGGTCGGTGACTTCGATTCGCGACCCGATAATGACCACCGAAATGCCGAACAGCGCCGTCATCACGTAGCCGACGGTCAAGTCGATGCGGCAGATGCGGACGCCTTCTCGCCCCTCACGAGGGCGCTCGCGAATCCAATAGCCGTAGGAGAGCAGCGTCACCGTACCGCCCACGCCGCCCATCACGCCGAGCAACCACGCCGTCCCGCCCGGCGGAAGCGAAGGAATGAAGCCACGGCCGATCGCGGGCCAGTCGGGGCCCATCAGGAACACGGTCAGTACGACGGTGACGAACATGACGCCGATGCACACCGACATCAGCACCTCGAACACGCGGAAGCTTGCGTAGCGCACCAGCGCGTAACCCATCAGGCTATGCGCGATTCCCCAGATGATCTTCGACGTATCGACGTCGCCGAGCGGGAAGAAGCCGCTGCCCGCCAAGCCGCAAGCGGTGACCAGCGCGCCGCCGGTAACCATTGTGAACAGAAGCAGGTAGGCGAGAAAGACCCACTGGATCCAGCGGCCCAGCTTCCACACCCATCCTTCAAGCAGGGTCGAGTTGGTGGCGAGTTGCCAGCGGGCCAGGCCTTCGTTGAGCGTGAACTTGAGGATCGCCCCTGCGACCACGGCCCACAGCAGCGCCAGCCCAACCTTCGAGCCGGCCAAGCTCGCCGTCAGCAGATCGCCTGCCCCGACGCCCGTCGCGGCCATGAGGATGCCCGGCGCGATGATGGCGAACAGCGAGGGTCTCGAGGGTAGCGGCACAGAGATGTCGCTAATCAGGATGCCACTAGAGGGAGATCACTCTAGCGCTGCGACGGCCCCTGCCTTCCCAGCACTGCGTAGACATCCACGACCTCGTCGCCGCGGCACACGAACATGCGGTCGAAGCAGTTGACGCTCATGTCGAGGTTCGACAGCACCAACTCCACCTGGTCGCCCAGCTTGGGTTCACGGTCTGCGTGGTCCCACTCGAGCTTGCCGTACTCGGCGCCGGCCCGCTTCACGCGCAGGTCAGGACGCCCCTTGACCATGTCGGTTGGCTGGGTCATCGACTTGTTGCCGGCGTCGATGGTCGCCTTTTTCGAGTAGTGTGTGCTGATGACGGTCGTCAACACGGTCAACGCGATCCCGAAGTCGTCGTAGGCTTCGTTGCCGTCTTTGCTGCCGATGTGGTGGTAGTTCGAGTCCATGCAAGCGTAGGAGCCGGCTTGCAGCTCAGTCAGGCCGTCTTTGGCTTCGCTGTCGATGTTGTAGGAGCCGGTGCTGCCGCCGGTGACGATCCCGACCGGGATACCGGCTTTGCGACACAGATGAACGGAGTCCATCAGAACGCCGACTTCTTCCTCGGACACTTTCTTACGGGCGGGCCAGCCCTTCTTGTGCGACGCCGCGCCCGAGTAGCCCATGAGCCCGGCCAGGTGAAGGTTTTTCGCCTTCATGATGCGTTGGCTCAGCTCCAGGCCTTCGCGGCCCGGCAGGACGCCCTGACGGCCGATGCCGATGTCGTGATCGACGACCACGTTGAAGGTTATCTTCTCGGCCGCGGCAAGCTCTTGAAGCTGATCGACGATGGTCGGGTCTTCGACGGCGAACATGAAGGACGGGTCCTTCTTGGTGAGCGCGGTGATGCGGCTGAACTTGTTCGGACCGACCGGCTGGCAGGTCCACAGAATGCCCGGCAGGCCGGTGTCCATCATCAGTTCGCACTCGGAGATCGTCGCGCAGCACAGCCCGATCGACCCCGACTCGATTTGCCGCTTGCCGATCTCGGCGCTGCGGTGCACCTTGACGTGCGAGCGCAGGTTGATGCCGGTGCGCTTGCAGTGATCGGCCATGGTTTTGAGGTTGCGTTCGAAGACCTGCTGGTCGAGCACGAGGTTGGGCGTGGGTAGGTCGTGTTTGGTCAGACCACGAAAATCGCGGCGCTTGACCTTGGCCTCCAACTCGGCATGCGAGTAATGATTGCGCCCCGTCGCCGCGATCATCGGCGCCACCCCCGCGGTGGATACCGCCATTGTTCGTGTTCCCGCCATCACGCCCCCTGTTGCCACTGTCGAAAGAAAAGATCTTCGTGAAACCATCGCACACCTCCGGGCTGTATCGCCCTGCCGTCGCGGACTTGGCGTCCGTCCCGGCTAGGTTGATTGTAGAGGGGATTGGGCTCAGACGCAAAGGGGGTGCCAGGGCCGATGGACTGGAACTCGGTGAGGTGCCACTTAGCAAGCTCAGAGCCGCAGGCGTGAGCCTGCGTTGAGATGTGGCGACGTGGGTCGGGTTCGGCCAAAGTGACCGAGAAGCGTCGCGTGGCAGGCGGTTTTCCAGATCGGTGGTGGTCCTCAACGCAGGCTCACGCCGGCGGCTCTGACTGCTTGGCCACCGGACAATCAGGTGACCAGCGACCATCGATCTGGCTTTTGGTACATCGCCATTGCCTCGCCTTGCCGATAGACCACGTAGTCCACCGCGCCATCCACTTCGGCCGGCGACCACAAATGGCGCGTGCTGCCGTGGCGGCTCCAGCGCTGGGAGATCCTACCGCTGCGCCGGTTCAGGGCCCGACTGGCGTAGGCCTTGAGTTTGCCCATGACCTCTTCCGGGGAGGGTTCCGCCTCTACAACGACATGGACATGCGTGCTGCGTACGTGGGCCGCATAGAGCGTCCAGCCTTCGTGGCGGCAGACATCCTGGATCGCAATGAGCGCGACGCTGCGGGCGTTACCGTCGAGACTAACCGCGTCCCGCGCCATGCGTTGACGCTCGTAGGACTCTCGCAGTGGCTCTGCCTCAAGCAATCGTGCACCGAAGCTGTTGTGCTCGCGGTCCACAGAACCGCGTTCGTTTCCGTGAAGTCGGGCTCCATGACAGGCCCAGGTGATGAAGTACGCCCAGGGCGAGTCGCGGCGGGGCCCGGGCGACGTGTCGTCGAGAATGGCCCCAGCCTACCGAAACACTGCCCAGACGTCAACCTAGAATGGCCTGCAGGGAATTCGCTGGCGTGCGCGCCAATAAGGCCCAGAGTTGGAAGCGTGAGTTCGCGCTGAGATGCCGCAAACTTGAGTCGATTTGGGCAAGGGGTAGTGAGACGTTGCGTGGCTGGCGGTTTCCCTGGCCGGTGGTAGGTGCTCAACGCAGGCTCACGCCTGCGGCTCTGAGTCTGGTGTGAGGCGTCCGTGGGCTGGGCATGAAACGCACTAGGCCAACAGCTTGTCGATGACGTGGCCGCCGACGTCGGTGAGACGGAAGTCGCGGCCTTGGTGGCGATACGTGAGCCGCGTGTGGTCGATGCCGAGCAGATGCAGGATCGTCGCTTGCAGGTCGTGGACGTGGATGGGATCTTCGAGGATGTGGTAGCCGAGGTCGTCGGTGCGGCCGATCACTTGGCCCGGCTTCACTCCCGCGCCGGCCAGCCATAGGCTGAAGGCAAACGGATGGTGGTCGCGGCCTTCGCGGCCGGGCGTGTTCCCGCGGCGGACTTCGTTCATCGGCGTGCGGCCGAACTCGCCGCCCCAGACGACCAGCGTCTCGTCGAGCAAGCCGGTGCGCTTGAGGTCGGCCATCAGGGCGGCCGTCGGACGGTCGGTCATGTCGCAGTTCTGCTTGAGGTTCTTGTTGAGGTCGGTGTGGTCGTCCCAATTGGAATGGTAGAGCTGCACGAATCGCACGCCGCGCTCGACCATGCGCCGGGCTAGCAGACAGTTGGCGCCGAAGGGCCGCGTGGTCTCGTCGTCGAGGCCGTATGCCTCGCGGGTGGCGGCAGGCTCCTGAGAGAAATCGACCAATTCGGGGACGGCCGACTGCATGCGAAACGCCATCTCGTAGGCCGCGATGCGGGAGGTGATCTCTTCGTCGTGTTGCGTGCCCTGGTGCATCCTGTTGAGGTCGCGGACGGCATCGAGCCGCGTCCGCTGCGTCTCGTTGGTGACGCCGGCGGGGTTGGAGAGATGCAGCACTGCGTCACCCTCGCTGCGGAAGGTCACGCCGCGATGGGTCGACGGCAGAAAGCCGTTCGACCACAGCGACGAACCGCCCTCGATGCCCTTACCCGACGACGACACCAGCACGATGAAGCCCGGCAGGTCTTTCGACTCGCTGCCAAGTCCGTAACTCAACCACGAGCCCATCGACGGACGTCCCAGCATCGGCGTGCCGCAGTTCATCATCAACTGCGCCGGGTGGTGGTTGGCGACATCGGTGTGCATAGAGCGGATGAGGCAGATGTCGTCGACGTAGCTAGCCGCGTGCGGCTGGTAGTCCGAGACCGCGATGCCCGAGTCGCCATGCCGCGTAAACGTCCGCGGACTGGCCATGATGTTCGCCGTGCTTTTGATCAGGATGTCGTTCAGGCCTTCGAGCAGGGACTCCGGCACGGGCTGGCCGTGCAGCTCTTTCATCTTCGGCTTGGGGTCGAAGAGGTCGAGCTGGCTCGGGGCGCCCGACATGAAGAGGTAGATGACGTTCTTCACCTTGGGTGGGAAGTGAGGGCCGAGGGAGGGGCCGGCGGCACGACCTTCGTCGGCCATCAATTGCCAGAGGGCGGCTATGCCGATTCCGGAGGCGCAGCGATCGAGGAAGTTGCGGCGGGAGGGGAGGTTGATTGAGTCGGCTAGCGAGGCCGTCGACCTCGAACCGGCAAGGCGGAGATCCTGTGACGTATGCCTCCCGGCTTGCCGAGAACCGATTCCTCGGTTCTCAGGTCCGCTAGTGACTGCTCGGTTGCTTGACATCCTGAGTCCCGAAGAATCGAGACTCGGCAAGGCTGGAGCCTTACGCCACATCGTGCCCGGACACTCCTTCAAAGCTTGACACTTTCACGCCACCAGGATAGGTCATTCTCTGGTGATGAATTCGTCTAGGTTCAGCAATACGCTGCTCAGCCCAACCCAGGCTGCGCTCTCGACGGGGTTCACGCCCTCTAATGGAAACGGCATCATCTCTTCCACCCGCTCGGGTGCACCCTCGAGGATCTCGACTTGCCGCCGGTAATAGCGGCCGAGTCGGTTGCGCTCGTCGGCGGATGGCTGGCGGGCGAAGCACAGGCGGAACGCATGCTCGATGCGAGCCTCGACTCCGCCC
>JAKZVK010000274.1:0-4091 GCA_047516085.1 Bryobacterales bacterium | reverse complement strand
CGGTTTGTCGCCGGTTTCATTGGGAATCCGCCAATGAACTTCTTCAGCATGAAGCTCACCGACAGAGGAGATGAGGTTGAGGGCCGCGCTGAGGGGCTCTCACTGTCGCTCGGCGATGCCCCCCGTTGCCACGCAGCGGCTTCTCTGGGAGAGGTGGAGGTCGGGCTGCGCCCGGAAGCCGTGACGCTCGGAGGCGACGTGGCGGCTGGTGTGCTCGCCGTAGAACCCCTGGGCCGCGAGACCCTCGTGGAGGTCACAGTCGGACCGCACCATCTTCGCCTCCTGGCAGGTGCTGAATTTCGAGCAGCGATCGGCGAACACATCAACATCCGCGTCGACGGGGCGCAAGCGCACTTCTTCGATCGGGAGTCCGGGGATGCCATCCGGTGACACATACTTGCGGTTGGCGTACCGAGAGCGCTCCCGGTCCTATCCTTGGCTGCAACACAACAACTTCAGTGGAGCCGCTGAGGCTGGAATCACAAGCGAGGTGATCGATGGCTCGAGTCACAATCGACCAAGTCGCTAGCGAAGTAGGCGTCTCGCGTCAGACCGTCTCCCGTGCGCTCAACGACATGCCAGGCATCAGCGTGACAACGAAGCGCCGCGTGCTCGAGGTGGTACGTCGCATGAACTATCGGCCGAACAGACTTGCGAAGGGATTGGCCGGTCACCACTCCAAGACAATCGGCATCATGTTCGGCGACATCGAGAACCCGTACTTCGCGCGGATCGCACGCGGCGCCGAAGCGGCCGCGCGAGAGCATGGCTACCACGTCATCATCACAAGCTCGGACACTCGGACTGACAAGGCCGCGGCGAATCTCTACTCTCTCGCGGCGCAAGGCGTCGATGGTGTCATCCTCTACGCGGCGTGGATGACACCGGAGGCCATCTCGAGCTTCGCGGTAGCCAATCCGGAATTGATCGTGGTCAACGCTCGCCGCGCACCTGACGACGTCCACAAGTTTCTGCACGACGAGCAAGCGGCTGCCCAGAAGCTGGGCCAGCATCTCGAGAATGTTGGGCGCTCGACCGTCGCGATCATCGCGCCGCCGGACTGGAACGGGATACCTCACCCGAGGACTGAGGCTCACCGCGAGCACCTCGCGCCCGTAGTAGAAGTCAACACCGAGCGAACAACCGGGGGCGGACGTGACGCGACCCGTGAACTGATTGCTTCTCGCCGCTCCATCGACACTGTTGTCGCCTACAACGACATCGTTGCCCTGGGATGCTTACGGGGGTTACATGATCTTGGTGTTCGGAGTCCCGATGACATCGCAGTGGTTGGGTACGACAACACGCCTTTCGCCGAGATCTCGGTGCCCTCGCTCACGTCGATCGGGTTTCAAGCCGACGAGCTGGGACGACAGCTGGTCAGACAACTTCTTGAGATCATTGCCGACCCCACGAGCGAGCCGTCCACGACGTTGGTCGAGCCTGAGCTGTTCGTACGTGAATCGACAACGTTTTCTACACCCGCCAAGCCACACCCAGGAGGCCGCCCCCCCTCGGACACCAACGAGTGAGGCTGCTCACTCTCAACATTGGCTCCAGCGAGAGCCGGTGGGACCAGAGGGCAGTCGAAGTTGCTGCGTGGATGAATCTCACCGCCCCGGACGTGGTAGCACTCCAAGAGGTCAGTCGCACGAACGAGCGCCGGACCAGCCTTGATGAAATCTCCAGGTTGTTGAACGACAACGGCTACTTCCGTCACTTTGCCGGGCATCCCATGAAGACTGGGCGAGGCGGCTTCGGTGTAGCCATCTTGAGCCGCTTGCCGCCGGACGATGCCGGACAGATCGATCTACCCACAGACCCCGCCGCAGTAGCCGCCAGGACCGTGGCCTGGATTCAGCTCGGCACCACAACGATATATTCGGCTCACCTAGCACCAGACCTGCACAACACTGAGCATCGACTGGCCCAGGTCGACGTGCTGAAAGCAGCGATCCTTGCGCGGGACGAAACAACGACCGTGCTGTGCGGCGATCTGAACTGTGAAATCGACTCACCGGCCATGCGACGGCTCCTGTCCCCACCAAGGGGCATGGCTTCATGGATAGACGATCTCTGGAGCCTGACCAACCCGACAACCCCCGGGTACACCTGGGACCGCACCACGAATCCGCTCGCGCATGGCCGAAACGGGCCGCGGCGACGCCTCGACTATGTTCTCGCGCCCGTCAGGCTCGCGCGAGGCGCAACCATGTCCGTCGTCTGTGCCAAACGCCTAGCGGGCCCCGTCTTGGCAAGCGACCACTTCGGGCTGTTGGCGCAGCTGCCAGAGTTGCGACAATAGCTGCAAGCGTGCTGCGACTCATCCCCATAGGCCGGCCACGACCCGGATGCAGCTGCGGTAGATCATACTTGTTGTCGGTCTCGTACCGTGAGCCTAACGTGAAACGATGTCCGGGAGCGGCACGGAGAAGAGCAGATGGCCCACACTGGTGATCTGATCACACCATTAGCTGTCTCTCGCGAGCGGGGAGCGATCACAAGGCTCAAGCGAGTGCGGAACTTCACAGCAACAAGGGACCGCCCCGAGCCGTCGAGGTTTGGGGAGTGGTCGAGGTGAACGTTCCAACCTGGGAGCTCATCCTCAGACTGGTGCTCGCAGTCGGTCTGGGAGCGGCGTTAGGAATCGAGCGCGAGTCTCACAACAAGTCCGCCGGGACGAGGACGCATTCGCTAGTCGCTCTCGGTGCTGCCTTGTTTACGGTCTCGGGTGCCTTTCTCGGAACCGACGACGGGATTACCGACCGCACTCGCATCGCTGCCCAGGTCGTGAGCGGCATCGGCTTCATCGGCGGCGGCGCGATCCTGCGTAGCGGGCTCACCGTGACGGGCATCACGACAGCGGCGAGTCTGTGGATGGCAGCGTCGTTCGGTGTCGCAGCTGGAGTCGGGTTGTATTGGGTTGCAGTCGCTGGCGGGCTGCTGACGTTCATTGCCATCCTTGGCCTAGGCGCCGTTGCCGACCTCCTCTTGCGGCGCCGGGGGTTGATGAGCCTGGAAATTGTGTATGAACCCGGGCACGGAACCCTCGAAGTTGCGTTTCGAGGTCTGCGCGAGTCCGGAGGAGTTGTACGCGGGATGCAACTGGTGAACGAAGGAGCCAAGAGGCATGTGTCACTGTCGGTGTCCGGCGTGAACCACCGGTCGATGAGCCCCGTCGTCCGTGACTTAGGGCTCCGAGACGAGGTGGTCCGGGTGGCGTCGAGCTCGGGTGAGAGTTAGGGGCCGGCGACCAATGTCCTTCTGGCCCGCAGCCGCAAGAGCGAATAGCGTTCAGCGCGGGCATCAAGTGGTGGAGCGAGCCGACAACACGCGCCAATCATGCACTGAGCGGAGCGGTGGGCTTTCAAGGTTGAGCCTCGGCGTCAGTCGTCGGCTGTGAGCTCGGCTGCGGCGATGGTCCCGAACGCACGGGGGCTCAGCGGCCGGCCCACCAGGCTTCGAAGTTGGGGAGAACCTCGCGGCTGACGACTTCGACCAGCATGCCGGTCGGTGGCTGCAAGGTAGGCGAACACGCCGTATCCGTCGTCGCGGTTGGGATCGCTGCGGCAGGCCTCGAGCGACCAGCCGAGCGAGATGAGTCGGTCTGTCTCAGCGTCAACATCGTCGACCCAGACGCCGACATGGTGGTTGCCGGGTGCGTCGCTGCCGTCCCAGAACGATCCCCCAGAGCTCTCGAGCAGTTCGATGTGCAGCGGCCCCTCAACGGAGTAGCAGTACCGGAGCGGCACCCTCTGAAACCAGCGCTGCGGTGTCCAGATCTGCTGCGCGTCGTGGGTGCGAGGCGAGGCCCACCGGACATCGAGCGCCGCGCCAAGCTCCTGCATGGCCGCATCTAGATCCACGACGCGTACGCCCAGATGGAAGGCCTCGGCGCCCGCTCGCGGTACTCGGGGGCGAACGGACGCGGGCCGTTCGAGAAGATGACGCAGCCGACGACGCCGTCGGCCTCCTCGTGGCGGGCCTTCACCTCAGGATCTCTGGTGCCGGGTCCGAAACCCTGCTCCTGCTGGAGTGCGTTCATCTCCTCGGACTTGCCCTGGGCCTGGCCAATGGCGGCCTGACGGAAG
>JAKZVK010000273.1:0-5692 GCA_047516085.1 Bryobacterales bacterium | reverse complement strand
GCATAGCATCCCCCGTGCGCTGGGTGTCAAGAACGCGTTGCGCCTTTCGCGCCTGCTCCACGTCGTGATGGTCTTGCTGTTGGTGTGGTTGTCTCAGTCGTTTGGACTGGGCCTGCTGAGTTGGGTAGGGATTGGGGTTGTGGCCGCTTTGCTCCTATACGAGCACAGTCTGGTCAAGCCGCACGACCTCTCGCGCGTCAACGCCGCCTTCTTCACCGTGAACGGCTTCGTCAGCATATTGCTGTTCCTCTTCTGGGCGGCGGATGTTGTGTGGTCCCCGTAGGTAGCTGTTGTAAGCGCCGATCGCTGTGTCGGCCCAGGTCGTCGTGCCGAGCGGCTCGGGTTGGCAGGCTCAGGCGGCAGGGCGGAGACAGCGCTCCGCCCCTACAGACTTGCGGCCGTGTTTTCGATGTGCATATCGTGCTCGCGTTGGTGGCTTCGAAAACGTAAACGCCGTGGTATTCTGAGGATTCTTCGCCATGCAACCCCACTTCGACGACTCCTTGCTGCGCCCAATCGCCGAGAAAGTCCTCTGCGGCGAGCAGCTGAGCTTCGACGACGGCCTGACGCTCTATCGTTCCGGTGACTTGCTCGGCATCGGCTACCTTGCCAACCACGTCCGCGAGAAGCTCAACGGCAACACGACCTACTTCAACGTCAACCGCCACATCAACCCGACGAACGTCTGCGTCGCCGCTTGCAAACTGTGCGCCTTCGGCCGCCAAGTCCGCGACACGAAGGCCTACACAATGTCGCTCGAGCAGGTCTGGGAGGTCGCCGGACAAGGCTATAGCGAGGCGGTCTCGGAATTCCATATCGTCGGCGGACTGCACCCGGAACTCGGCCTCGATTGGTTCTGCGAGATGATCCGCGGCCTACACGAGCGCTATCCACAGGTTCATCTAAAGGCCTTCACGATGGTCGAGATTGGTTATCTCGCCCGCCGCGCCAGGGTTTCCATTGAGGAAGCGCTGGTCCGGCTCAAAGACGCCGGCGTCCACTCGCTGCCGGGCGGCGGAGCCGAGATCTTCGAGGAGCGCGTCCGCCGCATCATCTGCGACCACAAGATCGACGGCGAGGAGTGGCTCTCGACCGCGCGAACCGCCCACCGACTGGGCCTCAAGTCGAACGCCACCATGCTTTACGGCCACGTCGAGACGGAGGAAGACCGCGTCGACCATCTAATCAAGCTGCGGGAACTGCAAGACGAAACCGGAGGCTTCCAGACCTTCATCCCGCTCGCCTTCCACCCCGCCAACACGCCGATGGACCATCTGCCGGCAACCTCGGGCTTCGACGACATCAAGAACATCGCCATCTCGCGGCTACTGCTCGACAACTTCCCTCACATCAAGGCCTACTGGATCATGATGACGCCCAAGGTCGCCCAAGTCGCCCAGCGTTTCGGCGCCGACGACCTCGACGGGACGGTGGTTGAGGAGAAGATCTACCACGACGCCGGCGCAACCACCTCGCAGCTCTTGCGGCGGGAAGAGTTGCTGCGGCTGATCCGCGAGGCCGGCCGCGAGCCGGTAGAGCGCGACACGCTCTACCGCCCGGTTCGACGCGAGGAAGCAACGTTCACTGTGCTGGTGTAGGCCGTCACGCCGGTCGTACTTCCGTCAATGTAGGGGCACGGCATGCTGTCCCCGCGGCCCAGGACGAGCGAGGTGATCCGAAACACGGGCACAGCATGCTGTGCCCCTACATTTCGATTCGCCGCTTCCGTATGGGTAGGGCAAGGTCTGCCTTGGCTTGCCACCCCTGGCGCTACAATCATGAATTCGTGCCAATGTAACCGAGAGACATCTCCATGACCGACAACCCGACCCCCGACGCGGCTTCCATCGTCGAACAAGAAAAGCAGCACCTGTTTCAAAACTACGGCCGTTACCCGCTCACGATCGTCAAGGGCGAGGGCTGCTACGTCTTCGATCCCGACGGAAAGCGCTACATCGACTTCATCTCCGGTATCGGCGTCAACGCGCTGGGACACGCCCACTCACGCGTGCTCAAGGCCATCTGCGACCAAGTGGGCACGTTGATGCACTGTTCCAACCTGTACTATCACCCCTACCAGGGCCCTCTGGCCGAGAACCTGACCAAACTCAGCGGGCTCGACCGCGCCTTCTTCTGTAACAGCGGCGCCGAGTCGGTCGAGACCGCCCTCAAAATCGCCAAAGGCCACGGACGCAAGCACAGCGCCGACAAGTTCGAGATCGTCGCCCTCAATAACTCCTTCGCCGGTCGCTCGCTGGGCGCGGTGTCCGTCACCGGCCAGCCGAAGTATCGCGAACCCTTCGAGCCGCTCATCCCCGGCGTGAAGTTTCTCGACCCCAACGACGCGACCGCGCTCGAAGCCGCCGTCTCCGACAAGACGGCCGGCATCATCCTCGAGCCGATCCTGGGGGAGGGAGGCCTCGTCCAACTCGACCGTGCCTTCGCGGCCAAGGCCGTTGAACTCGGGAAGAAGCACAACGCGCTCGTTATCTTCGATGAGATCCAGTGCGGCCTCGGCCGAACCGGCGAGCACTTCGCTTTCCAGCGTTGGAACAGCGACTCCCCCAGCGAGCCCAGTGCGGGTGAGCCCATCATGCCCGACATCGTCCTGGTCGCCAAGCCCCTCGGCGCGGGCATCCCGATTGGCTGTGTGCTCGCAACCGACGAAGCTTCCCAGGTGCTGTCGGCCGGCATGCACGGCACGACCTTCGGCGGCAACGCGCTGGCATGCCGCTTGGCGCTTGAATTCCTCGATGTGCTTGAAGAGATCTTACCGGCCATTCGCCGGACCGGCGAGTACTTCGAGCAGCGCCTCAATGGACTCGTCGACAAGTACGACTTCGTCGAGGGCGTCCGCGGCCGCGGTTTGATGCGCGGGCTCAATCTCACGATCCCCGGCAACTGGGCGGTCTTTCAAGCGCTTGAGCAGGGCTTCCTGATCAACTGCACAGCCGGCACCGTGCTGCGCTTCCTGCCCCCTTACGTCATCGAGCACGGCCACATCGACCAACTGGTGAAAGCACTCGACGCGATGTTCGAGCAGGGCCCTCCGGCGGAAGGCTAACCCAGACCAGCGCGCCCGGGGCGTGACGTGTACGCGGTGGCTCACCGACCCGACCGTGAGGGTGAACAACCCCCGGGGGGGGGGGTCGCTTGACCGGAGCTTCCCGGAGCCTCAAAAACGGCACGCCCGCCACTCGACGACGAGGCGTCTCCGAAACGCGTACGTACACCCAACTACTGGTGGTGTATGCGTCAAACCTAAGGATTTGACCGTTCTTTTCTCAAGATCACCCATATGTGGAAATATCCATTGACATCGCCACAAGATGATGTACACTAGGGGAACGTCACCCTCTTGCAACATAGGCCACCCTTCCCGCTGTGGTCATAAGTAGCTGAGTGGCGACTCACAACAAGAATAGTAGCAGGGCGACTGTCCCCTAGAGGGCTGCGTTACGAAAACACGGCTGGGAGAGCGGAAGAATGGGTGAGATCAGTGTTGATCTGGCGGCAAAGGTAGACGAACTCTCATCAAGAATCGCCGAGCGGGAAGGCCTCTCATTCCCCCGGTTCTTCACCACGGAGCTGGACCCCGGCCAGACCCCGTACGACGCGCTCGATTGGGAAACGCGCACCGCCTCGATCGCCAACGAGAAGGGCGAAGTCATCTTCGAACAGCGCGAAGTGGAGATGCCGCGCGACTGGTCGCAGACGGCCGCCAATATCGTCGTCAGCAAATACTTTCACGGCCGTGTCGGCACTCCCGAGCGCGAGAGCAGCCTCAAGCAGCTCGTCCACCGGGTGGTCGACACGATCGCCGACTGGGGCGCGGCGGGCGGTTACTTCGCCACCACCGATGACGTAGAGAACTTCCGCGGCGAGCTGGCGCATCTCATGCTCACGCAGAAGGCCAGCTTCAACTCACCGGTCTGGTTCAACGTCGGCGTCAGAGAAGCGCGCGGCTACGGCTGGGCCTGGGACGCGCGGACCGAGAGCGTCACGCAGCTCGAGCCCGGCATTCATCGTCCGCAGTGCTCGGCCTGCTTCATCATCTCGGCCGAAGACACCATGGAATCGATCATGGACCTCGCCAAAACCGAGGGCATGCTCTTCAAGTGGGGCTCAGGGACAGGTTCGAACCTTTCGAAGATTCGTGAGGAAGACGCCACTCTTGGCGGCGGCGGCCGCGCCTCGGGCCCGGTTTCGTTCATGAAGGGCTTCGACGCCTTCGCCGGCGTAATCAAGTCGGGCGGCAAGACGCGCCGCGCCGCCAAGATGGTCATCCTTAACGCTGATCACCCCGACATCGACAAGTTCATCGGCTGCAAGGCGCGCGAGGAGCGCAAGGCCTGGACGCTGATCGGTGCCGGTTACGACGCGGCCATCGACGGAGACGTCTACAGCTCGATCTTCTTCCAAAACGCCAACAACTCGGTCCGCGCCACCGACGAGTTCATGCTGGCGGCCCTCAACGACGAGGACTGGTGGACCCGGTCGGTCGTCAACGGTCAACCCAAGGAGCGCCACAAAGCGAAAGAACTGCTGCGGCACATCGCCGAGGCCACGCACCAGTGCGGCGACCCCGGCATGCAGTTCGACACCACAGTCAACCGCTGGCATCCCTGCAAGAACACCGATCGCATCAATGCCTCGAATCCATGCTCGGAATACATGTTCCTTGATGATTCGGCCTGCAACCTCTCCTCCATCAACCTGATGCGGTTCAAAAGGTCCAACGGCGAGTTCAATGCCGAGGCCTTCCGCCACGCTGTCGATACGCTGATCATCGCGCAGGAGATTCTAGTCGATAACGCCAGCTACCCGACAGAGAAGATCGGCGCTAACTCGCACGCCTACCGGCCCCTGGGGCTCGGTTACGCCAACCTCGGTGCGCTGCTGATGTCGATGGGGATTCCCTATGACAGCGATGAAGGCCGCGACGTAGCCGCCTCGATCACCTCGACGATGTGCGGACAGGCCTACCTCACCAGCGCCCGCATCGCCGAAACTGTCGGACCGTTCGACGGTTATGACCACAACCGCGAGCCCTTCCTCGAAGTCATCCGCATGCACCGCCAAGCCTCGAAGAAAATCAGCGGACAGCACGTGGAAGACTCCTTGCACCGCGCCGCGCAACAGTGCTGGGATGACGCCTACGAAATGGGACGCCGCCACGGCTACCGCAACGGCCAAGTCACCGTCATCGCGCCGACCGGCACGATCGGCTTCATGATGGACTGCGACACCACCGGCGTCGAGCCCGAGTTGGCGCTTATCAAATACAAGAAGCTCGTCGGCGGGGGCGTGATCAAGATCGTCAACAACACGGTTGAGCAGTCGTTGCTCAAGCTTGGCTACTCACCCGAGCACGCCAGCGACATGGTCAGCCACATCGATTCGACCGGCACGATCGAGGGCGCGCCGCAACTCGACGAGAAACACTTGCCTGTGTTCGATTGCAGCTTCCGGGCGCAGAACAGCGAGAGGTCGATTCATTACCTGGGCCATCTGCGCATGATGGGCGCCGTGCAGCCCTTCATCTCGGGCGCGATTTCGAAGACGATCAACATGCCCAAGGAGTCGACCGTCGACGACATCGTGAACGCCTACGTGGAAGCCTGGCGTCTCGGCGTCAAGTCGGTGGCCATCTATCGCGATGGCTCGAAGGGCACACAGCCTCTTAATGCGG
>JAKZVK010000272.1:0-2680 GCA_047516085.1 Bryobacterales bacterium | reverse complement strand
ACGTGACGGACCCTACCGGCCCCGCATCTGGCTCCCGCCGCGTGTTGCGGGGTGGTTCGTTCTTCTACGACGTGTATGGCCTGCGCAGTTCGAATCGCCGCAGCTACGCCCGGGGCGGCAGCGCCGTCATCGGGTTTCGGGTGGCGTGGGCGGGAAGACGGGATTGACTTTGGCTGCCTAACAGAGGCCGCAGCATCGGGATACCTCATCCGTTTCTCGCTTACCCCCTAGAGGCGCATCGCCGACCGTAACGGACGGGCGCTTGAAGATGGATGCCGGCTTGAAACAGCTGTCGCGAGTAGTCGGAAGGCTCGCGCGCTTCGCTTGCGGTCACCACATTAGCCGCGCAGCAGAATCACAGAGACGTTCTATGAAAGAGAGTGTCAAGGGCAGGCTCCGCCCCGGCTGGATGCGAAGCCGTTTTGGACTTGGCACTCAGCCCCTTGGTTGGATTTGCCGGATCGTCAGAGAGCGGTTTGCTGGATGAGTCAGTCACTTCGCATCGGCCATGATGATCCTCGTTCGGATGATCGATCCGTCCGGACTTGAATGAGTGGCCCTAGGTCGTACGGCGCGAACCATGGTTCTATCTGAGACTCAGCCTGGGGCCGGCCTGACACTTCTTCGGGTTCTGCGGAAGGGCCTGGAGTTAGACTCGTGCCTCGGCAAGACTGCGAGCCGGGCGTACGTCTCTGCTTGAGACTGCCTCCCGCACCGTCGTCCGGGGATTCGACGTTCCAAGAGATCGAGGGTCATGGCTGCACCCCACGCTCCGGGACGATGAAGCCCCTCTATATTTGGGGTCGACTCAGCTGGGTCGGATCAAAAACTTCTCCGGTTTTGAGTAAACGAAGGGTGAGCGCGGCGAGCTTGCGAGCCAGCGTGACACGGGCGAGCTCCTCGCGCATCCCGCGCTCGAGCATGCCGTGATAGAAATCCTGAAAGGGGCCCGGACGAGCAATGGCTACGTTGGCGGCGCCCCTAAAGACATTCTTGAGTACACGATTGTGGTTGCGGTTCAGCCCTCGCGTGAGCGGAGGGCGGCGCCGCCGCCGGGGACGCCCGTCGAACAACTCATAGTCGGAACTCGAGCGTGTGACGACAGCGAGTCCGGCATAGGCCCACAGGTTGCGCTTCGTGCGGAAGCGCCACGGCGTACCTATGGTTGCCAACAACAGCGCGATGCGCACGGGCCCGAAGTAGGGAATCGTCTCGAGCACCGCAAAGGCCGGATCGCGCTTCACTTCGGCGACCATGGCCGCCTTGGTCTTCTTGCGCTGAGTCCGAAGCACATCGAGCTGAGCGTACAGGGTCTCGGCACGTAGCCGAGCACCGTGTGCGGGTAGCTGTGCGACCCAGGCGGCGCGCTCCTTCGGCTGGTAGACACCGCCGCCTGTGGTTCGGATGGCCCGCGCACGGAAGAGTGCCTTGAGCCGCAGCATCACGCGCGTGCCGTCCTCGACCAGGTTGCGATAGGCTCGAGTCAGCTCCTTGAGGTCGGCCCGGCCGTGTGCGCCGTGGTATACCGCTCGCAGGCCGCCGCACCGCAACTGCTCCGACAGCTCGTCGGCATCGACCTGGTCCCCCTTGTTGCCCGAGCGCTTCTCGCCTCTGCGGTCGCACACGATCACACGGTCTACACGAGGACTCAGTAGGTCGTAGAGCCACTGCGCCTGTGTCCCCTCCTCGAACACCACGTGCACGGAGCCAGCCATCGCGCTGAAGAACTCCCTGATCGATTCGTCGCTCGTCTCGACCACGCTGCGCGCGATCACACGCCCCCCTTCGCTCCGAACCGTCGCCACGGTCATTGCCTGATGCACGTCGAGCCCCACATACTTCGTGTTCCGCTTCATGAGAGCCGCCCTCTGCTGTGGTCCATGGTCGTTTCGCAACTCCACGGTACCCACAGGGGGCGTGCTTTCAAGTTGTGTTAGGCCGAAGGAAGAACAGCCGTTCTCATGCTGTGAAAATGCTGTGCATGGAACATCGTCCTTAGCGTTGGCCCAGAGCCCTAGAACAGGAGAGTGACATGAGTTCGATCAAGGAGTCTGCCGAGCGGTTCTTCGTTGCCTGCGAGACCGGCGGAGGGTGGGACTCTTGCAAAGAGTTCTGTCATGCCGAGGCCACGTTCTCCGCGCAAGCCGGCGCACTCGAGGGTGTCGAGACCTTGGAGGCGTACACCGAGTGGACGAAGGGTCTTCTCACTCCGGTCCCGGACGGAAGCTACGAGCTCCGGTCATTCGCAGTAGACGAGGATCGTAACAACGTGTTCGCCTTTGCCGTGTTCACCGGCACCCACACCGGAGAGGGCGGTCCAGTACCGCCGACCGGGAACAGGGTTGAGACGGACTACGTGTATGTCATGGAATTCGACGGAGACCGAATTCGCCACATGACGAAGATCTGGAACGACGGATTCTGCCTGACACAGCTCGGTTGGATGTAGGCTGGGTTGCTCTGATTCTGAACAGCGCACCTGATGGTTGACACAATGGTGCCAGCTGATGGTTAACAGATTGGGTTTCTTCCTGTGTTGCCGTGGGTGTCGAAAATGACGAAGAGTTCTTCGTCAAACCAGCCGAGGGTAGTGGGTCCGAAGTAGACTTGCCACAGCGCGGGACCGATGGGTTCGAGCCCGATGAACTCGTTGCCCAGAGCCGAGCTGATGTTGATCCAA
>JAKZVK010000271.1:0-16816 GCA_047516085.1 Bryobacterales bacterium | reverse complement strand
TTGTAGGGCTTCTGCTGTATCCGTTGCTGGAATACTACGAGCTGCCGGCGACGGAACTCATGACCTTCTTGGTGACGCCGCCACCGCCACCGCCACCGCCGCCGCCGCCGTCAGAGATGGTGATCAAGAAGGTGATCAAGGAGTTCGATGCCGGGCAGTTGACCCAGCCGAAGGCGATCCCTGACAAGGTAGCGATCATCGAGGAACAGGACATCCCCCCCGCCGCCGGCATCGCGGGCGTCGTTGGCGGTGTAGCGGGAGGCAGCCTTGGAGGAAGCCTCGGTGGAGTCATTGGAGGCATCATCTCCAACAACCCCATTGTGGCCCCGCCTCCGCCGCCCCCGCCAGTGAAGAAAGTTAAGGCGACACCGAAACGAATTCGGGTGGGCGGCAGCGTGCAGAGGGCGCGGATCGCTAAGAAGGTGAATCCCGTCTATCCGGCCCTGGCCCGCCAGGCGCGGATCCAGGGAACCGTTAAGTTGACGGCGATCATCGCGCGTGACGGCACGGTTCAAAAGCTCGAGGTGGGCGGCGGTCACCCGCTGTTGGTCCCCGCCGCTCTCGAAGCGGTAAAGCAGTGGCGGTACAAGCCGACCTTGCTTAACGGCGAGCCGGTCGAAGTGGTCACTCAGGTTGACGTGATCTTCAAGCTCACCGGTTGAAGAGATCTCGGCGGCTGGGCTTAACGCTGAACAGGCGCCAAGCCTGTTCGCGAACGAAAGATTGAAAAAAACAGGAGGACGTTTCAGATGTTTACTCAGTTATCCGCATGGAGCATGGTGTTGCTTCAGCAAGAGGTAGGGTTCGACATGATTTCGATGTGGAACCAGATGGGTTTTGGCGCCCGCGCGGTCGTCATCGTCATGTTCCTGATGTCGGCTTGGTCCATCGGCGTCATGATCGATCGTTGGATCGCCTTCAATGGGGCCCGCAAGCAGTCGCGGCAGTATGCTCCCGCCGTGGCCGGCGCGTTGCGTGAAGGCAAGCTCGAAGAGGCTGTCAAGGTTTCCGAACGGTATAAGAAGAGCCATCTTGCCAAGGTCGTTGTGGCGGGTCTGCAGGAGTTCACCGCCCATCAGATGAGCGCCGAGATTCCCGGTGAGACCATTGCGTCGTCGCAAAGAGCTCTCGAGCGTTCGCAAGCCATCGTTCACGCCGAGTTAAACCGCGGCTTAAGTGGTCTGGCTACGATCGGTTCGACCGCCCCGTTCGTCGGGTTGTTCGGCACCGTTATCGGCATCATTAACGCCTTCGAAGGTATTTCGTCCGAGAAGTCCACGGGGCTAGGGGCGGTGGCCGGCGGCATCTCCGAGGCTCTCGTTGCAACGGCCATCGGTCTGTTCGTTGCCATCCCCGCCGTGTGGATGTTCAACTACTTCAATTCGAAGGTGGAGGCATTCGATGTCGAGATGGATAACTCCAGCTCAGAGTTGATCGACTACTTCTTGAAGAAAACCCAAAAAGCAGCCACGGGCTGATCGAAACCGCTTGGGTGTACTGTGCCGCTCTCGAAACAAATCTCGAAACAAAGGGCGGCGGGACCCCAAAGCGCGGGACAACGGCGACACCTGCCAGCGTCGGAACAAGCGAAGGAGTGATCTATGGCTAGGCGCCTCAAAACTAAAAAAAAGGCGATCGTCGACATCAACGTGACTCCGATGGTCGACGTGATGTTGGTTCTGTTGATCATCTTCATGGTCATCACGCCCATGCTTAGCAAAGGCGTGAGCGTCGACATGGTCCGTACCCGGAACCACATCGCCATGGACGAGGCGGACAAAGAGGACGCCCTGGTTGTGGCCGTCACCCGGGACGGCAGTGTCTTTTTGGGGCGTACGAAGATCGAGCCCGGCGAGTTAGGGGCACAAGCGAAGGAGGTGTTGGCCAATCGGCTTGACAAGATCGTCTATGTCAAGAGCGACCAGCGTACCCGCTACGAGCGGGTTGTCGAAGTGGTCAATATTCTTCGTTCCGCGGGCTGCGATCAGGTCGGGCTCATCACGGAGAAGCTAGAGGAACGAACGGGGCTTGTCACTCCGCGGTAAGGTAGTAGCAGGTCCTGCGGACCGCCCTGCGGACTGCGGCAGTATAGCATTGAGGAAGCTGGAGGAGGAGGACACTTACTATGTCAATGAACGTGGGCGGCGGCGCTGGCGGCCCGATTGTTACCATCAACATGACGCCGATGATTGATGTGCTTTTGGTGTTGTTGATTATCTTCATGGTGATTACGCCTCTGACCCCCAAGGGATTGGAAGCCTTGGTGCCCCAGCCAAACCCGGATGCGGAGCCGCAGCCGGAGAGCAACAACAGGACGGTAGTCGTTTCGGTCAATGCCGATAAGAGCATTCTCATCAACCGTGATCCCACGGGAAAAGACGTGCTCGGCGACCGGTTGAACGACATATTCAAGACGAGGGCAGAGCGTGTCATGTTTGTTCGCGGCGCTCCGTCGTTGGACTTTATCGAGGTGGCGGAGGTCATCGACATCGCCAAAGGCGCGGGAGTCGACAAGGTTGGCTTGCTGACCGAGAACCTCGAAGACGGCGGCTAATCTAGAGGGGGGCTGCGGCGGGTGGCGCTTCGGACGACTCGGTCGCCTCCCCAACCAACGGAGAAAGAAAGATGGAGAAGAAGATTCGGAATCTGATGTCCGCAGTCGTTCCCGTAGTGGCTGTAGCGCTGGTCGGTTGCCAAAGCCTGGTGAACTACCTCAAAGCTCGCAATGAGCTCAACAACGGCGTCCGCGCCTTTGCCTCCGCTAACTATGTTGGAGCGGTGGCATCTTTCGACCAGGCGATTGAGCATGACCCCGAGCTACTCGACGCCCGCTCCTATCGGGCCTATTGCTACATGATGCAGGTCATTCCCGGTGGAGAAGCCGACGAAAACATGCGGGTGGCGGAGCAAGCTCTCGAGGGCTTTCAGGACGTGCTCGATCGCGACCCAAACAATGAGTTGGCGTTGGCGAGCATCGCCTCGGTGTACTTCAACACCAAGGACTTCGAGAACGCTAAGGAAGCTTACCGCAAGGTCATCGCGGCGTATCCCAACAACAAAGAGGCGTACTACACGGTCGGCGTCATCAACTGGACCGAAAGCTACCAGCCCCGTCTCGAAATTCGCGCCAGCTTGGGAATGGCGCCGGACGACCCGGGTCCTATCAAGGACCAGGATGCCCGGGCGGAACTGGCCGAAACCACTGCGCCGCTGATTGAAGAAGGTCTGGACGTGCTCATCAAGGCGGTCGAGATCGATCCTGACTACAGCGATGCCATGGCCTACGTGAACCTTCTGTACCGTGAGCGCGCGGACCTCTCCGAGACCACCGAAGCGTACGAACAAGACATCGCGGCCGCCGATGACTGGGCGATGAAGAGCCTGGAGGCCAGCAAGCGTAAGGCGGAAGAGGGAATGCAGGAAGCGTTCTAAATCGCAGCCATCTTATAATGAGCCCTGAGGGGTGCCGGTTATGGCCCGCCCTCAGGGCTTTTTGCTTTCCGGGCATCCGGAACGTCCCTCGGCGGGTTCCCCCTTGGCGGATTCCATGTCCAGCCTACCTGTCACCGCCGATATCTCACCCAGCGGAGACCCCGTCTCCCAGCGCTTCCAGATTCTCGAACAGAAGCTCCGCCAGTCCCGGCCGAGTGACGACTACGATGCTCTACGCCGGGCCTTTGCTTTCGCCTGCGAGCATCACGGGTCGCAGAAGCGCCGCTCCGGCGAGCCTTACATTACCCATCCGCTTGAGGTCGCATGCCTGTTGGCCGACATGCGGCTGGATATGGTTTGCGTCATCACCGGACTGCTGCACGACGTAATCGAGGACACGGGCACAACACTCGCGGAAGTCGAAAAGCAGTTTGGGCCCGATGTCGCCGCGTGTGTCGACGGGGTCACCAAACTGGGCCGCCTCGGTTACTCTTCATCGGAAGACCGCCAGGCGGAGACCTTCCGCAAGATGCTGCTGGCGATGGTCAAAGACATCCGCGTCATTTTGGTCAAGTTGGCGGACCGGCTGCACAACATGCGGACGCTCTACCACCTCAAGGAGGAGAAGCAGCGCCAGATCGCCCGCGAGACCTCAGAGATCTACGCTCCCATCGCCCTCCGCCTCGGGATGGGCAAGGTTCGTGGCGAGTTGGAGAATCTGGCCTTCCGCTACCTGGAGCCACAGGCCTTCGAAGAGATCAGCGGACAGCTCGAATCTCGCCGCGAGGCCAGTCAAGAGTTTCTCGATCATGTCCGAGAGATCATGACGGACAAGCTCGCCGAGGCCGGCATCCCGGCGCGCATCGAGGGACGTGTCAAGCGGGCTTTCTCGATCCACGAGAAGCTCGGGCGCCAACGGATCTCGCTCGACCAGGTGTACGACCTGCTGGCCCTACGTGTCATCACCGACTCGGTTCGGAACTGCTACGCCGTCCTGGGTGTGATCCACAGCTCCTGGCGGCCGGTACCCGGGCGCATCAAAGACTTCATCGCGATGCCGCGCCCCAACCTCTACCAGTCCCTGCACACTTCCGTCATTACCGATCAAGGGCAGACTTTCGAGTTCCAGATCCGATCCGAAGAAATGCACCGCATGGCCGAGGAAGGCATTTGTGCGCACTGGAAGTACAAGGAGGGGCGCCAAGGCGCGCACGCCGAGGACGGGCACGTCGCCTGGCTGCGCCAATTGGTCGACTGGCAGCGGGAGGTCAAGGATCCCAGCGATTTCCTCGCGGCGCTCAAGCTGGACCTCTACCCCGAGGAGGTGTACGTCTTCACGCCCAAGGGCAGACTCATCGTCCTACCCCGGGGGGCGACCCCGGTGGATTTCGCCTACGCGATTCATACCGAGGTCGGCCATCGCTGTGTTGGCGCGAAGCGCAACGGTCGCATCGTCCCTCTTAAGCAGCAGCTCCGCAACGGCGACATCATCGAGATCCTCACGCAGTCGGGGCACGCCCCGAGCAGCGACTGGCTCCATATCGTCAAGACGTCACGGGCGCGCAGCAAGATTAAGCACTGGTTGAACGTTTATCGCAGGCAGAAGGCCGAGGAGATCGGCCAAAAACTACTTGAAAAGGAGGCCCGGCGCTTCAGCGTCTCGCTCAAAAAGGCGACCCGCGAGTCTATGGAGAAGACCTGCCGCGACTACGGCTGCCCGCGCCCCTCCGACCTCTACGCCGGGCTCGGCTATGGACGCTTTTCGGCGCGGCAGGTACTCGGCAAACTGCTTCCCGACGAGGCCCGTGTATCCAAGACTCCGCGCCCCCAGCCGCCCGCGGCGCAAGCAAAAGCGGCCGCCCGCGAAGCTCCGGGAGACGACGCCCTGGTCGTGACCGGTCTCGATGACGTGATGGTCTACCGGGCGCGCTGCTGCAACCCCATCGGCGGCGAACCGATAGTCGGCTACGTGACGCGCGGCAAGGGTGTGGCGGTCCACTCCCGCAACTGTCCCAACGTCGAGAACTTGATGTATGAAGCCGAGCGGCGAATCGACGTCCAGTGGGCCGGCAGTCGCGACCTCACCTATCAGACACGTCTGTCCATTCACGTTGACGACCGCCCGGGCCTGCTCAACGACCTGACCAACATCCTGACGCAGGAGGATGTCAACATCTCGCGGGTGGAGAGCCGCGCGTCGACGGCCAAGGGTCCGGGTGTGGTCGAGATGACCATCGCCGTCAACGACGTCGAGCAGCTAGACCGGATCGTCGCGTCCATGCGGCGCGTCCCCGACGTCCACGACGTTTCCCGCAGCCACCGCCCGTAGGGGCGGACCGCCGTGTCCGCGATCGTTCAATCCACGTAGGCGATGCAGTCGATCTGCAGCAACTGCCCCGGCCGTCGAAATCCTGTTGCTCCGAAATAATTCCGCGCCGGTCGCGGGTCGGGGAAAAATTTGTTGTACTCGTCTGTCATCGGCTGCCAGTTGTTCACCGGGTCGACCAGCGATACCTGCACCTTGAGCACATTGGCCATCGAAGAGCCCGCTTTCTCCAGCGACTCCTTCATGATCGTCAGGGCATCCTTTGTCTGCTGGCGGACATCGCCCGGCCCATCGGGCCGTCGGCTTGGATACCACCCCCCGATCCCGCCCATGAACAGCAGGTGACCCGAGCGCAACGGGCCCGCCGTCTTCTCTTTCTTCGGCGTCCACCCGTCGGCGGCCTCTACCGTCGAGGCCCCCGCTAGGCCCAACGCAACCGCCATCATCGCTTCGCGCCGGTTGTTCGATTTCTTTTCAGCCATCTTTCGTGAATCCTCCTTCGTCCGTTCGCCGGTCGGCGAACAAGATCCAAACCATAACACAGGGTAGGCCGGCCCGAGCAGGGCCTCCGAGACCTGTCCACTGATACAATCGACGATTGCCGCCGCCACGGCATCGTGGCTTCAACGATGTTTAAGAAGATCCTAGTCGCCAACCGAGGCGAGATCGCCGTGCGGGTGCTTCGAACCTGCCGCGCGATGGGCCTTCCGACGGTCGCCGTGTACTCCGATGCCGACCGCGCGGCACGGCACGTTCGGCTGGCGGACGAGGCTGTGCACATCGGCCCCTCCCCGGCGGCTGAGAGTTATCTCGCGATCGAGCGCATCCTCGATGCGGTCCGCCAGACCGGGGCCGATGCCGTCCATCCCGGCTATGGATTCCTGAGCGAGAATCCAGCCTTCGCCGAGGCATGCGCGGCTGCCGGCGTCAAGTTTATCGGCCCCTCCCCGGACGCGATGGCACTCATGGGCTCGAAGACCCGCTCACGCCAGATCATGCAGCAGGCCGGTCTTCCGGTTGTTCCGGGGACGACGGCGCCTCTCGGTTCGCACGCGGAGGCTGAGCGCGTCGCGGACGAGATCGGCTTTCCCATCATGCTCAAGGCCTCCGGCGGCGGTGGCGGCAAGGGGATGCGCCTGGTGCGGTCCAGGGGAGAATTGGCATCCGCCTATGAGCAGGCGGGCGACGAGGCGAGCGGGGCTTTCGGGGACCCCCACCTGTACATCGAGAAGGCGATCGTCGCGCCGCGGCACATCGAAGTACAGGTCCTCGCCGACGAGCATGGCCAAGTGATCCATCTGGGCGAGCGTGAGTGTTCGGTGCAGAGACGCCACCAGAAGGTCCTCGAGGAGTGCCCCTCACCCTTCCTGGCGGGCCACCTGGAGGTCCGGGAGAGGCTCACAGCCACCGGCGTCCAGGCGGCCAAGGCCGCGGGCTACACCAACGCCGGCACCGTCGAATTTCTCATGGACGGCGACCACAACTTCTACTTTCTTGAAATGAACACTCGTCTCCAAGTCGAGCATCCCGTCACCGAGATGGTGACCGGCCTCGACCTGGTCAAAGAGCAGATCCTGATCGCGGCAGGCGAGAAGCTGCCCTACCGGCAAGAGGACATCCCATGGCGAGGCAGTGCGATCGAGTGCCGCATCTACGCCGAAGACCCACACAACAGTTTCTTCCCGTCGCCGGGTCGCATTGTCGCTTTGGACGAGCCCTCCGGCCCCGGCGTGCGGGTCGACTCGGCGGCCTACACCGGCTGGGACGTTCCGATCGAATACGATCCACTGATTGCCAAACTCATCGTCTGGGCGCCGTCGCGTCCGGAGGCGATTGAACGTTTGCGCTCGGCGCTCGGGGAGTATCACATTGGGGGTATTCACACGACGCTGCCTTTTTTCCACGACATCGTCCGCGACGAGGAGTTCCGGCGCGGCGAGGTCGACACGGACTTCATCGACAAGAGGTCCGGACGCGGCGCGGCGGCTCCGGCGGAAGAGGAAGAGCGCGTCGCTCTCCTCACCGCGGCAGTCCACTTTTTGAAACAGGGTGGCGGCCAGGAACCAAGTCCGAGCGTGGCACTGAACGCCTGGAAGAGCGTGGGTAGGCGTTCCCTGTTGCGGTGAGTTATCGCCGAATTGCAGGGGCGGGTCTCAGACTCGCCTTTGCCCCGATACCGTTACCCGCCTAAAGCTAATGAACCCAGGCGCCGCACCTGCACCGAGCAAGGAAACCCGCGAAGCCAAATCCCCGATGAAGCTCGACACCTCGATCAACGGCGAACCCCGTGTTCTGGAGTTGCAGGTCTCGGGCGATTCTTCCCAGGTGCGCTTCGCGGTGGACTCCGTCGAGGGAACGGCCGACGTCGTGGAGGTCGAGCCCGGCGTCTACTCGATTCTCGTCTCGGGACGAAGCTTCGAGGTCCGAATCGGCGACGGAGACGAGGTCTACAACGCGACGGTCAACGGCCGAACCTACGACATCGCGGTCCGTGATCCCAGGCGTCGCAGCCGCCGTGGCGCATCCCTTCAGACCGCCGGTCCGCAACCCATTCGCGCGCCCATGCCCGGCAAGATCGTGCGCGTGAAGGTCAGCGTCGGCGACGCGGTGGCCGCCGGGGACGGCTTAGTCGTTGTCGAAGCCATGAAGATGCAGAACGAGTTGAAGGCGCCCAAGGCGGGTACGGTAACGGCAGTCGAGGTCGCGGAAGGCGGCTCCGTCAAGGCGGGTGAAGTTCTGGTGGTCGTGGAGTAACATGAGGTAACGATGGCGGGTCAAGCGAAATGCCCGAAATGCGCCGGTACCGGCTGGCACGAAGTGACGAAAGGCGGTGTTGTGGCCGTCGAGCGCTGTGAGTGCGTCGAGCAAGACCGTAAGGAGTCGCTGGCCGGCCGCTCTGCTATCCCCGCGCGGTTCGAAGCCGCGGGGTTTGATAATTTCATCCCCCCTAGCGACAATCCTCGCGCCGCCCAGGTGTTGACCGATGCGATGATCGACGCGAGCGGCTACGCCCGTGAATTCCCTCTTACGCCTAAGCCAGGACTCCTGTTTCAAGGGCCGTCGGGTGTTGGCAAGACTCACCTCGCCGTGGCTGTGCTACGGGAGCTGGTCGGTCGCGGTTTTGAATGCATGTTCTTTGATTACCAGAACCTGCTCGATAAAATCCGGGCCGGCTACAACCCTGCCGCCGGCGCCAGCGAACGGGCAGCTTATCAGGCCGCGCTCGACACCGAGGTGCTGCTGCTCGATGACCTCGGCTCGCATCGCGTCACGGAATGGGTGGAAGATACCGTCACGGCCATCATCAATCACCGCTACAACAACAAGAAAGCGCTGATCGTCACAACAAACCTGCCGGACGAGGCTTTGGGAGACCGCAAGCGCGAGGCGCCGACCAGCACAAGCAACTACCGCGTCAGAGACATGCTAGCTGAACGCATTGGCTCCCGAGCCCATTCCCGCCTATTCGAAATGTGCAAGGTAGTCCGCATTGAGGCTCACGACTATCGCTTCAAAGATCTCAACCGTCGGCGATAGTGGCGCCGGCCTCTAGGCTTGCCGAGTCCAGGCTTAACGGAACTCAGGCCCTCGAAGTGCGGCGGGATTGCCCCACGCACTCACCAAGTCCGATCGATCCCGACCACCTGAACTCCATCGGACTGCTTGCGGACGTACACGGTTACGGTCTTGGCCTCGTCCTCGCCCGTAATCTTCGCGGCGAAGTAGGCCCCGGCTGCTGCGTTGCGTGTTGGTGCCGGCAGCGCCATGCCGGTGGCCCCGTCGATCGGAGCGTGCTCTGCCGAGTCGTTGTTGAAGCGTGACCACTGTACTTTGTAATCCCGCTTGTCGACGAGCCCGTACTTGATCTGAAGGTCCTCGAACGTGATCCGCCGGTTCTCAACTTGAAAATTGTCGAGCGGCAGCACCTTGGCGAAATAGGTCTCACCGATCCGGTCTCGGTGGGTGATAAGGTACTCCGTCAGAAGACGGGTCGCTTCCGGGTCGCTGAACTTCGCTTCGCCAACCAGCGCACGGATGGCCTCGTCGGTGAAAGCCATCACTTTCTTGGCGGCCCAGAATTCATCGTCCGGCAGACGGTTCTGAAAAGCAGGATTGGGATAATTCGGCTTCCACTCCTCAGGCTCGAAGCTCCCTTGCTCGATCATCCCCAGCGCGGGGTGCTTGATGTACTTGTCCCGCATCCAGCGTGGTGTATAGAGGCCCAGCGTGACCAGTTGGGCGAGGGCCGGCTTGAACTCCCAGAAGTAAGCGTTGCCGTCCCGCGCGGTGTTGGACGCGACACTCGCACTACCAAACATCGCCCCGAAATCGATCAGGTAGTGCTTTATGAACCTCGCCCCGTCCTCGTCGACCAGCAAATCCATGTTGTTGATGGCCCGCGAGTCGTTGTGGTTCAGCCAGGCCGCGAACACAAATAAGCCCCGCAAGTCGCGCCGGTGTTCGTGCGGCACGATGTCGTTGACGTCGTCCGAGCGCGTCCCGTGGTAGCGAAACTCCCCGAGGAATTTGCCCGATAGAAAGCGGCTGGCAACACCGCGGATCCGTCCCTGCCGGTCACGCGGCACCTTGGCCAGCATGAGCGTGACGTCGCGTCGCTTCATGATCCGATCCCGCCCGGCGGTCGCGTCGAACAA
This sequence comes from Bryobacterales bacterium, assembly GCA_047516085.1. GTDB lineage: Bacteria > Acidobacteriota > Terriglobia > Bryobacterales > UBA6623 > JAKZVK01. Next base: position 6,403 of record JAKZVK010000271.1, on the reverse strand, counting down.
GCGCACCAACTCCCCGAGAGCGAGCCGATCCTCCTTGAAAGTCACAATGTAGTTCTCGGGAGCGTTGTAGCCGAGAGCGTGGAAGAACTTGGCACCGATCACATCCGACGCCGTAGCCATTTCGGGATTGGTCGGCGGGTCGAACTTGAGCAAATACATCCTCCCGGCCGCGTCTTTGATTCGAAAGCCGGGTGTCACGCCGCTGGTCTTGGCTCCAACAATCGTCCATGGGCCGTCGAGTGAAGGCGACTTGTCGTTCCCCGGGCCGCGAACCAGATCTTCGATGCTCATCTTATGGGCGCCGATGCGGTTGGTGAACCACGCGGGGTCATCGGGGACCTCATCCAACGTATTCACCGCCCGCGACGGGATGATCTCCGGTGCGCGTTTCTTCTTCGTGTGCCGCTCGCCCGGCTGGCCGAAGGTGTTCTGGTAGAGATCGTAGAAGTCGTTCAGCTTGCGGGATTTGGCATCCTCGACGTGTATCGCCGCCGGCTGCTTGTCGAGCGGGTCGTCGTCGTAGAACTTCTGCGCCCCCAGCAGCAGCGGAGTGAGCAGCGTTAGCGCGATCGCTCTGTGCATCATCTCGGCCTCTTCGATCGCCTCAGAAGATGTTCCCGAACTTCAACCAGATGATCGTCCGCTCGTGGCTGAAGCCCACATCGATCCGTAGAAACGTGGCGTTCTGCACGTTGAACCGGAACCCGAAACCCGCCGTGGCCTCCAAGTCGTGGAAGTTAAGCTGAGACGTCTTCGGGACCGCCTTGCCCGCGTCGAAAAAGACCGCCGCGTCAAGACCGGTGAACGCCTCCCAGCGGTATTCCGCGTTGGCCACGATCGAGTTGTTGTCGTAGAAACGGTACGGCCGGAAGCCGCGCACGTCGTCCGACCCACCCACCACGGGCTGCAAGTAAAACGGCACGGTCTGGGCGCCGTTCGTGAACGTCATCATCGTCCGGGCCCGCAGCGCGATCACCCGCCGGTCGTTGAAGAATGGAATAAACTGTTGCGCCTCGAGGTGCAGCACCCTGAAATCGTGCAGAGCCAGCTCGCGGTCGTCGTAGTAAGTGAACCGCGCCAGATAGTTGCCGCCCTTGCGGGCTCCGAACGGGTTATCGCGATAGTCGAACTGGGCGAAGAACCCGGCCCGCAAGTAGTCGGTCTGGTCGTCGAGACCGGGCGTGTTCTGTGGCGTGAAAACGTCGGCCGTTTGCGCGATGTCGTCGCGGCTGCCCGGTCCTGTGTTCACCTCGAGGGTTCCGCCCGTGAAGCCGATGCTCAGCGGGCGGCTGAGCCTGTGCCGAAAGGGCCGGTAGCCGACGGTAACGTCTTTGCTTAGCTCCTCCAAACGAAAGTTTGTGCGGCTCCCTTCGGCTGAGTCGGGCCCTTGGCCGAAATAGTCGATCTTCGGTAGATTGCGTTGTGCCGCATAGAAGTCGATGAACAGCCTCTCGTCGAACAGCTTGGGCAGCGTGACCTGTAGGTCGATCACCAGGCCGCCCCCGGACGTGCCTGCGGCCGAAGTCCGGAAAGTCAGGTTCCCATTGGCGAGGTCCTGGCGCAGGTACTGCGGCCCGAGCGCAAAGCCCTGTCCGGTCGGGAGCCCGCCCATCCGCAGAGTGAGCCCGTGGAACCCAGTGGCCAGCCGCTCGATGATATGGCTGTCAACGATGGAGTTCAAACGTGTCTCGGCCTTGGACAGCTCCTCGGGTTGGGCCTGCGCCGCTTTTTCACGTCGCGCCTGTTGGATCTCTTCGGTGCGCGAGGTGGGTTGCGCTCCTAGAGGGTGTGCTGCGCCCAGTGCCGCACAAAGAACGGCCACCGAAAGGAGGGTGCTTCGCAGGGGCAAATGAACCCAAGGCAGACGGAGGTGGGGCGGAACACGCATCCTAATAGTGAAACCAACTAGCTTGGCACAATATTCCAGTTTCGTGGTTTCGTTATACGGTGCCTGTGGGGTGAGCCGTCGGCCTTGCCGCCTCGCCGGGCTTTGGCAAGGCTTCCGCAAGAATCGGAGGCTTGCGCAGGAGGGAAATCCTTAGCGCCTGAGCCGATTCAGCGTGTATGCGGCGATCGTGGTGGCTAACGGCTCACCATCCGCCGAGCGGATGCCCTTGGGCCGCAACTCGTACACCCGGCGCGGCACGAGCCCGTCGACCGTCAGCTCGACGCGCAGCCCATCGTCCGAAACCGACACCCCAGTGACGTTCACCGGAGTCACGTCCGTCTTCGGCGAGCCGTACGTGCGGTGATAGAGGTAGTAGTAGTGGATCATCGAGTACGCCGAGGTGTCCCCGGCCGTCTCGCGGTCCACCGGCTTGGTGAAGACCAACTCAAAGCCCGTCTTCGTCAGCCGCATCTCGAGGATATCCATCGGCACTTTGCCCGTCCACACGATGCGCTGCAAGCCCTCGGTAGCGCCGCCCCAAACCCGCGACGTTTGCGCCACGTACAGCGCCTTACCATCCGGTGAGTGCGCTAGACGGCTGTTGCTGGTTCGCAGGCCGTTGCCGTAGACGAACGGGAAGGTCGAGCCTTGGTACTCGCCGTCCACGATTTCCAGATACACACGGTGGATTCGCGGGTAGGTCCACTCGGCGACGAACATTTGACCGGCGTAAGGGCCGAACTTCCCCTCGCTCAGATCGAACAGCGGTTGCGCGACCGAGCCCCCCATGTCGTTCTGCGGGAAGAGAATAGCGGGCAGCTTGCGCATCTTCTGGAGTTCCTCGACACGCGCTTCGACCGGGTCGCGACCCCGGAACGCCGGCAACCAGTTGAGCGCCGCCGGGTGCCCGTGGAAGGCCCCTGGGGTGACGTGATGGAGCGGCGACGTGCCTACCCAGTCGCCTTGGTTGTCGGCGACGAAGATCTCTCCTTCCGGGCTGCGGACGATGCCATTCGACTGCCGGAAGCCGCACGAGATGGGCGACAGCTTCCCCTGGGGAGTGATCTTGACCGCGCAGCCGCGGTAGGGCACCGGCGAGTAGTGCCCGACTTGATTCACCTTGCCCTCTTCGGGCTGTTCCGATTGGCGGCCTCGCTTGGTCATTTCGCCGCGAAAAGGGGGGCGCGGGTTGGCGCCGCTCGATGCCAGCGAAAGCGCGACGTAGAAGTTCCCCTCGTCGTCCCGCTGGGGCCCGGAGATCAACTCGTGGTAGTTCCCCGACAGGCCCCAAGCGTCGCTGATCGTTTCGTAGGAGTCGGCCGTCCCATCGCCGTCGGTGTCGGCCACGCGCGTCAACTCCGGCACTTGCGCCACGAAGATCTCGCCGGCCTCGCCCGGTAGAATCCCCAGCGGCGTGTGCAGCCCCTCGGCAAACTTGCGCCAGCGCGAGGTCGCCGGATCCATCGAGTAGATGTAGCCCCGTCGGAAGCACGCCAGAAGCTTGCCGTCCGTGCTGAAGGCAATCGCGCTGACTTCCGATGCGATATCCCTGGGCGTCGCTACGGACTCGACGCGGTAGGCATCCACGGGAACCTGGCCGCGGGCGCCGAGAGCCGCCAGAGCCAGCCCCAACGCAAGGACCTTCACCCGCCCCATATGGCTTATGCCCGTTCGCATCCTCTAGCGGCCCTCCGCGGAACCAGACCGCACCGTCACCTCGAACGTGACGTTCACCCCCTGCGGAATCAGCACCTTGCCTCCCGCGAAGGCGCCTAGCGAAGTACTCACGGCAACCCCCGCGGCTTCCTTGGCGAGGAACCACATCGCTTGCTCCACCCGCCCGATTCTGAACTCCCGGATCAAGCCGTCCTTACCCTCGGTGGCGCGCACCGTCTCGTACACGTCGATGCCGTCGACCTGGTAGTGGAACTCCGGCGACCCCTCGACAAGCCCATAGCCGCGAAACCGTCGCTGCGGGATTCTGTTGGCATCACCGACCCGTAGCGGAAAGCCCTCCGAGCGGTAGAAGATCTCGCCGACTAGGTCCGCCGTCCGCGTCAGCCTTGTCTTCGGGTCGCGTTTCTCGTACAGCGTGCCCGTCATGTCGACGTATCCACCGAGCCAGGCATAACGCAGCCGCGATTCCCCGGCGTCGAAACAGTAGGAGACCCCGCCCGGCAGCCCCACGGCGAACGCCGACGGGGTGGCCTCGGGCATGTCCCAGCGGATCACGATCGGCCGGTCGGCCGGGATCGGCTGCGCCTCGCTTCCCGGTTCGGTGCGGACCTCGGCGAAGCCCTCGGGTAGCGGCATGCGCTCGCCCATCGAGAGCGCCGCCCAGAGAGCGTCGATCTTCTCCCGCGCCTCAGCCGGCTCCATCGGGCCGAAGTAGTTCGGCATCGACGTGCCGGAGACAATCCGCGCCGGGTCGCGCATCCAGCGGTGGAACCAGTCGTAACGCAACCTCTGTGCGGCGTGCGTCAAGTCAGGACCGTTCTCGCCCAGAGACCGACGCTCGCGCAAGCCGTGGCAGCCGATGCAGCCCAGCCCGCCCTTATCGCCGTTCACGCCCAAGATGCCGACTCCGTGGGCCTCGGCGGTTTCCGTCGCCGCGGGGGCTCCATCGCCGGCACCGGGCTTCAGGCCAGCCGCCTTGGCGAACCCGGCCATCAACGGCTCGACCTGCCGTGGCTCGTAGTGCGGCATGCGCAGCTCAAGTCTCTTGTGGATGCGCCGCCGCTGGGTCATCACTTCGGCGAGCCAATCCCCTTGCACCATCCCGCCGACGCCGGTCAGCGGCGGGGCCTTCTCCGGGACCGGCCCCACCGGCCCCATGGCGTGACAACTCAAGCAGCGGAGATCGTCCAGCGAGTTGTAGAACTCGTAAACCGGCGCGGGGCTCACGTCCGGACGGGCCGAATACGCGCGAACGAACGCTTGCAGGGCTCGCCTGTCATCCGGTGTGAGCCGGTAGTGCGGCGTCTCCGCCGGAGGCGGCTCCGCCAAGCAGCCACGTTCCGGAGTGAGTCGCTCCAGTGCGGCAGCACGATGTTCATTGGCCAACGGCTGCGGGTCCTGCAATTCATGGCAAGCCAAGCATCCCGCCGTACGCACCAGCTTCTTCCCGCGGACCGCATCACCGCCGTCGAAACCCTCCTCGAACGCCGGGTTCGTCGACTCGAGTAGGGACGCTGCCAACGGTCCGGCCTCCTCGCGCGTCAGCAGCATCGACGGCATTCCGCCGCCGGGGTCGAACTTCGCCGGCTGCATCAGATACTCCGTCAGCGCGCCGAGCGTTGTCTTCGAGCCCATGCCTTCGAGGGCGAGCGCATTCCGCCGGTGGCAGGCTCCGCAGCCGAGCGTCGAAAAGATGCTCGCTCCGCGCCGCCGGTCGTGCCTTGGCACCTTCTCGATCTCAGCCGACGCCTCCCCGCCGCTCAGCGAGGTTAGGTACGCTGCAACGTCGCGCCGCCCGGCGTCATCAAGCATTCGCGGCATGGTCGCATCGGCCCGAAAGGCGGAGGGATCCGTTAGCCAGTGATACACCCATTCGCGCTTCGTTCGCGACCTCAGCCCCGTCAGCCGGGGGCCCAGGCGTGCCCGTAAGGACGGGGAGTTCGCCGCGTGGCAGTTGACGCAACCGAGCCTACGCGCCAACCCACGGCCGCGTTCGATCAACTCGTCCTGCGCACGCGCGGCCGTTGCCGGGTCGTGCAGCAACCGAGTGCCGGGAACGGGCTCCCAATCGAAGTGTTCCGCCTTCCACTCAAGCCGCACGACCGCCTCGCCCGGCTCGCGCCGGTAGCCCAGGCGAATCGCGTGCCGCCCCGGCGACAGGCGCATCCCTGCGTCCCCCACGGCCGAGCCGCCGACCGCGACCCCCAGCCCACCGCGAAACCGACCCCCACGAAACCGGTACGTGCCGGCCTGCAGAATGGAAATCAAACCCTGCCACTCTGCCTCAAACGCAGGCCCGAGCGACGGATGAACCGACTCCTCCGCCTCCAAGTGAAAATTCGGCGACGGGACCGCCAAGCGGACCGTGTGGTTGCCCTCGCGGTAGGTTGCCGCCAAGCCGGGCCGCAAGCCGTCGACCGCTTCGGAGTCCGCGCCCCACAGACCTGAGGCGAGCAAGCAGGTCAGTACGGCGAACGACAAACGAGTCATGGTTCGATCGATGCAGCGTACGGCTCGCGCGAAGGCCCCCTCGGCACGCGGCCACTAACCAGAGATCAAGTATACGCCCTCAACCACGCGCCCCGATTGCTAGCACCACGGGTGTATACTCTGACGCATCAGGAGGCTTTCCACTCATGACAAACAACAACCTGCCCCGGCGCGACTTCATCGGTAAATCAGCAGCCGGCCTGGCCTTGGCCGCCATGCCCAAGCCCGGCCGTGCCCAAGGCAGCGCTAACGATCGCATCCGGATCGGCATCATCGGCCCCGGCGGACGCGGCACCAGTCTGATGAAGGACTGCATCGAGTTTGGCAGCCAATACAACGCCCGCCTCA
>JAKZVK010000270.1:0-2530 GCA_047516085.1 Bryobacterales bacterium | reverse complement strand
CCGGTTGAAGATGTTGACCACCACGTCGAGCGACTTGTCCGCGCCGGTGACTTCCTCAACGTGCAGGTCCACGTCGACGATACCGAGAAGCCGGCTCAGACGCCCGACGTAGTCGCCGACCTTGGGCGCCAGCGCTGGCTGCTCCGTGAGGCGCGTGACGAACTCGCCCAGCCCCGCGGTGCCCTTCTGCATCAGCTCGGTCACGTCGGTCCGCAGCGGATCGCCCTTCATCTTCACCGGCTGGTAGAACCCGAAGGTCTCCGTCTCCAGATGAAAGCGCAGCCCCGTGAACGCCCGCCATCAAAGAACTTCGGCGCCCTCCCACGCACCACGCCGTACAGGGAGGTCATGCGCTGCTGGCCATCGAGCAGGAGCTTCACGACCCCCGCGGCAAGCGTGCCGTCACCGCGGTGCGCGGCGGTCTTCGCCTCGGTGGCCCACACCAGAAGCCCGCCAACCGGATGGCGGCGGTAGAGCGAGTCGAACAGACTGCGCACCTGATCGCGGTTCCAGACGTAGCCGCGCTGGAACTCGGGCAACGCCATGAGTCCGTTGTCGATGTAGTCGAGAATCGTGGAGATCTTCATATCAGCCTTGTCCTGCCGGTGAGGAGTTCCTGCATCATGGCCTTCTTGATGGCACGGGTCTTGTCCCGGCGGCGCTCAAGCGCGGCGATCTCGGCGTCCATGTCGCACAAAATACTCGCGATGGCGTGTTGCTCATTGCAGGGTGGCATCCTCACTTCGATAGCCGCCACATCGCGCTTACCGATTTCTAAAAAGGTTGACCCAACGGCCCGCTCGATCATCTGTGGCTTCAGTGTCACAAGGAGGTAGTACAGAAACTCGTTAGATACGCCATCTTTGCAGACAAGCGACTTGAAGCCTTGGTTCGTGCACACCGGCGATGCAGCGATTTTGATTTCCCCGATGGTCGCGCGGCTACACACGAGAAGAGCACCAGCAGGAAGCAGGCTTGCCGCACAAGCGATCAACCCCTCCGTAGTGATATTTCGCTCCGTCGTGAGGAGATACTTTCCGGGCGTACCCGTGATGTCGGTCGGCGTGCACCATGGAATCGACCCGTTCCAAAAAGCAGCAATCCGAGTGCTTGGCGTTGCTCCGTTTCTTATGTCTGCGACCCCTCCGAGCGTTGTTGTCTCCCACTCCCCGCTGAAGCCCGGCAGGCGGCTCTGGCCGGTGAGGAATTGCTGCATGGCGGCCTGTTGGAGGTCGCGCTTCTTGGCGATGGGCCGGTCCAGCCCGCCCAGCAGCCCATCCACACCGCTCAACGCCGTCGCGATGGCGAGCTGTTCGGCTTCGGCCGGCGGAATCGCCAATGGCAATCCCAGAAGTTTGGAGACTGACAACCCCGGCTGAGCCGATGACTCGGAAAACCGATTGAGGCGCATCCGGCCCAACACATACGTCAGGAAGCGGATGTTGGTGCCTTCTTTTGCAGTCACAACGAGGGCATGCTCGGACGCGAAGAACTTGCCCTTAACGCCAACTACGTTTCCACAGAGAGCCCCCTGTCGGCCGATCAACGCAAACGAGCCATCGTGCGTGAACCTAGAAGTGTAGCCACGGAGACCATTCCCTCCATAGCATGGGTATTGGGAGACGTGGTCAATGCTGGCTGCAGTGATGCCTTCGCCGCTCTTCATCCGGCAAGCGGCATCAAGTGCAACGACATCCCACTCCTGCGGAATGACGCCAATCTGTGTCTGCTTGTATCCCGATGTCACGTCCAGGACGCCCCCATGCGCTGCAGGTGTTCGTCCACGCGGGAGGCAAGCGTCGCTACATCATCGACGACCTGTGGCAGCGGCGTGGCGTAGCGTTCGGCCAACTCTCCGATGCGGCCGGTGAGCGTCTGCGAGACGCGGTCTAGCTCGCCTTGCACGGCGGCGGACACACGGGTCATCCACTTGTCGTCCACCACCAGCGTCTTGATCTCGGCCTCGGTGAGCATGGGGTACTTGGCGTCGATCTTTTTGTCCAAGTCCTCTTGCGCGGCCTTGCGCTGGTCCTTGGCCTCCGTCTGCTGCTTCAGCAAGCCGGCGTACGCCTCGAGTGCTGCACGCTCGTCGGCATAAATGGGATCTTTGCCGATCTCCTTCAGCCGCGCCTTTACGGCCTTCGCGGCAATCTTCTGCTTGTCGCCCTCGCCCTCGATCACCTCGGCAAGTAGCCCATCCTCGCCGCTGTTCTCCTGGCGCATCTCGTCGAGTTGTTGCTCGAGCGTGGCGAGCTGGTTGTCGAACTCTTCGATAGCGTCGCGTTCGGCGACGAAGTAACGGGCGACGAGAATCGGGGCGGGAACGAGGTCTGACTTGAAGCGCCGCTTGCCTTTCAGGTAATCGTGCGGCTCCGGCCAGACGAGCTTCTTGTTCTTGTCCTTGACCTGAACGATCTCGCGCGGCTGCGCGCCCTTGACCCAGCCGTCAGCGGCGATCAGGTAGGCGTCGTCCTGTATGGTCTCGACCCAGTAGTCCATCAGGTGTTGGTAGATGTCGTAGGCATCGATC
>JAKZVK010000269.1:0-3724 GCA_047516085.1 Bryobacterales bacterium | reverse complement strand
TACCTGCATGCGGTGCGGGTGGTACGACGCAAGCTGGCCCGCGCGGTCGCGATCCCCCCCTCAGGACAAGGAAGCGTTTGATGAGGCGGTCTTGAGGGAACTGCTGGACGAGCGTACGCACTCGAGCCGGGGGATGCGACGCCCGCGTGGCGTCAAGCGCAAGATGAGCAACTACCAGGTACGATCGCGTGGCGCGGTGTCCCGTAAGAGGACTGACTTCGCCTCCTGCGTCAGGATACTTAAATGAAGAGTATTGGGCCTAGTGGGCCGCCTCGCCGACATCGTCGAACGGAAACTGGAGCCGTAGACCCTAGTAAGTGTCAGCAACCGGCTTGAAAAGGGCTCCGTCCCCTTCGGCCCGTCCCCTTCGGCCCCCCTCGGCTTCGGTCGACCACCCCGGTTACCACTAGGAAGGGAGCCCGGGGCGCCCCGGCCTCCCCACGCTCTCCTGGCTCATGGTCTTCTCTATGGATTCACGCAACTCCTGCTCGTGTATTTCCTCGTCGAGATGCTTTCTGCATGCCCATAGTGACGCTCGAAAGCCTTTCAGTATCGCTTTCAGTCTCTCGATGGAGACAGAGCCCTCGTCGTGGACCAATAGCACCTCGCCACGAAACGGGCTCTTGCTAAGAATCTCTACAGCTGGCCAGGGTGTCGTTTCGTGTATGAAGAGATTCCTGAGTGTTTTCAAGTCCTCTTCCCACCCAAGATCGACGCCCCACGAGCTGATCTCCTTTCGAAGCTTCTCGGGATCAAGCTCCGTCTCTAGAATCTCTGCACAAAACTGCTTCAGGAAGCAAACGAGCTTCTCTTTCGCAGACTGAAACTCGAAAAGGAAGGCATCCACTTCAATCAGTAGATCGTTTAGCAAGTCCTTCTCTCGGACTTGGTACACGCTGCTAAACGTCAAACACTCCTCGACTTCTTGGAAGTTTTGTTCAAGCTCGTTGCTGAGAGCTGTTAGCGTGTCGTTGATCCTTGCTACGATGCGCTGGCCGATATCGAGGGTCGTGATCAGGGATCCAGCCCTTTTTGACCAAAGATCTCCGCGGTGAGAATCCGCAAGGTTCTGGGTCAGACGGGGACTAGAGCTGCCCTGGAGTCTGCTCTTAAGGGGTAGAACCCACGAGGCGGACTCGGGTAGATACGCGAAATCCAGCACCAGCCGGTAGCTCGTTTCAGACATTAGCCTCTTTCCCGACGGGCAAGCGAGTTCATGAGGTTACTATCAGTCATTTGTTTCATCGTACTTGCCAGCTCGCGAACCGGCAACGCTATCAAGCAGAAATGTTTTACGCCTGCGAGGAACGGCGTGCTAGGAGGCGTCGGCGGCGAGGGTGGCTGGGTCGGGTGGGGGTGGTTCGGCGGGCCACTCGGCGCCGTAGGTTTCGGCCATGAAGTCGCGGAAGGTGACGTGGAAGAACTGGTAGACGCCGCCGGTCTTGCGCAGGAACAGATGGTCCTTGGCCTCGTCGAGGAAGGGTACGTAGGCCCACGGGGCCAGGTTGAGGCGGCGCAGCAGCGCGCGCACGACCCCGTGGCGCAGGGCGAAGAAGCCGCCCTTGCTCAGGCCGAGCAACATCCCCGCCCAGGCGATCACTGGGGCAACGGCCAGCAGCGCGCGGTCGATGCCGGGCTCGGGGGTGTTGGAACGACCGCCGAGGGCATAGACGCCCCACGTTAGAACCACCGAAAAGATCAGCCCGGCCGAGGCGAAGTAGAGGGCGTAGCGCAGCGAGCGGCGAGTGCCTTCGTTCGCCGTACTGCGTTCGCTCACCGGCGCCGGCCTTAGAGCCTCGTCCAGCCCGAAGGCCAGCCCGAAGACCAGCCCGAAGACCAGCCCGCCGACCAGCCCGCCGACCAGCCCGCCGACCAGCCCGAAGACCAGCCCGAAGAGCCATTTCGCGGCGCGCTGCGCGCGACGCGAGGGCAGCCAGCTCGGATCGAGATCCTCCAATGCAAAAGGAATCTGATTGCGGTTGCTGAGTTGGGCGGCCAGCCACCCAAGCCACTGCAACGCTTTCTCGCGGGGAAAGCGGCGCTCGCGCGGCCGCTCAAACATCGCCTTGACATAGCGGCGGTAGAGCCGCCGGCGGGCGTCCGGCTCGGTGGTCCCATCGTCGGCCTCGGCGGTGGAGGCCAGAAAGAGGACGGTCAGCATCAGCGGCGTATCCATCAGGGTCCAAAGGTCGGCGTCCTCGGCCAGCGCCCGGCGAACGCGCTCGAGCTTGAAACCCTGCGCGTCAAGGTAACGTTCGACGTCCTCGCGTGGAAGGGGGAGCACCTCGACGGCGTTTTCGAGATCGAGGCGAACAGGAAGCTCGTCGTATTCCTCGCGGCGGCAACAGACGGCGAGCGGCGGCGAACCAATCGTCTCCCGGTAGGTGTTGATGGCGGTAACGCAGGCGGAGCGCTCGCCGCGGGCGACCTCGTCCAAGCCGTCGAGCAATGGCAGCACCTGTTTCTTCTCAACCCACTGCTGCGCCCGCTCGGACGAGACGCGATAGAGGCTCACCAATTCATCACGGATCCACTCGCCGAGCGCCGCGCGCTTCTTGGTCCACGTCGAGAGGTTGAGGATGACGGGGATGGGGTGTTCGGGGTCGTCAAGCGCGCGGTCGATCAAAACCCGCGCCAACTCGACGAGTTTGGTGGACTTGCCGGTCCCCGGCTCGCCGAGGATCAGCAGTTGTCCCGCGGCGCCGTCAAACACCTGCTCGATGGGCGTGCCGCGGGGGATCTCGGGTCCGGGGCCGTCGGGCCCGCGCGTGTAATGGCGGACCCGCGGCTCGACGGCGTTGTGGCGCTCGGTGAGTTGCAGCTCCAGGCGGGCCTCGTGGTAGAGGTCGCGATCGAGCCATTCGTCGACCCACTCGCGGCGGGTCTTGGTGAGCATGGCGGCGCGGTCGCGTTGGGCGCGGGGGCTGTCGGTGGGGTCTTGGGGTTGGGGTTTCTTGCGGCGCTGATATCGCAGGCCGGCGAGGGTGGCGAGCAGGGCCAGGAATGCGATGATGACGCCGAGGGCCTGTGAGTTCGAGTCGAGAAAGTTCAAGGCAGTCTGCAGATAATCCGCGCAGGTGGCCCAGAATTGTTCGAGAGAATCCATGGGCGGGGCGGGGTGTTTCGATTGTACACGGAGTATGGGTGGGGGACAGCGCTCCCCAGATCCGTCCGTAAGAGCGGAGGAGGAGTCGCTTGACAGAGGTCGAGCCCCTGCCAACCTGTAGAGGGGAGTTCGAGGAGAGCTGCCGCTTTTCACCTGCCGGGTGAAGCCGAATCAACAAGGCGCGGCAGCCGGCTTGGCCCACGATGTGGGACCTCGCGCTACCGAGGCGTGGACGGGAGTCCACGCTCCGATGACGTGTCCGAAGCCCTGAGCGTGGACTCCCGTCCACGCCTCGGTAGTGGGTGTGGCGACGTCTCAGGGTGACAGGCTGGACCTTATGGACGGATTACGGGCGCTCCCTGGGCAGGCGGGCAGTCGTGTTTACACGGCTTGGGGTTGATTAGGCCAGCCGTTGTACGGCTGGTATCGCGGACGCCCCAACACCCCTAGGCCGGTTTAGCGGCCTTACGATCGCGGGCTTGAGCCGTTCCGCGGCGGGCGCCGGCGCTTCGATTGGTTCGAGACAGTCAGGCCGGTTCATGGCTCAAGCCGGGTCGGGACCACGGAGGGACCACGGGCCCGAAGGGGACAGTCACCCTAACCCGCACCCATGGCACC
>JAKZVK010000268.1:0-2709 GCA_047516085.1 Bryobacterales bacterium | reverse complement strand
AAAGGGCACAATCGGATGGTCGGGCACGATGAACTTCCCGTCTTGAACTTGAATGGCTTCCCCGTCACTCGGGACGGCAAGCCCGTTGAAGGACTTCATACTCTCTCTCGATCGCTCGGGTCTGAGGGGCCTCGGCTCGCGGCCTTGCGAACCCTACCCTCTCGGCGGCAACTACGTTGACGATAAAGGGGATTCGGGCCGAATCGGGGCCGTCGCCCAACTCCTGCGCCTGGATCGCAGGAGCACCCAACCCCACGGTATAGAACCGAATTCTAGCAGTTCCCGGCAGTTCGGGCAAACGAGCGGACCCTGAGGCTGCCCTGAGGCGACGAGGAAGCAGTATCCAAGAAGATTCGCTTCAAGGCAAGGGCAGCGGCTCGCTCTCTACATCACGTGCCCGGCGGAACGCCTTCACCGGCACATCGGAGTGAAGCTGCTCCAACCAGTACACCCCGTCGAACTCGCCGCTGTTGCCTCGTGTTCCGACGAAGTCGATGTCACCGTCACCGTCCATGTCGCGGGCGACAAAGGCGTCGAACATGCCGCGCTTGCGGCGGGAGATATCATGGCGCTTCCACTCGCCTGCAGGCGCCCCTGGGTTCTCGAACCAGGCCAGACGGCCGACCGGATCGTTGACCGTGACGTCCTCGCCGTCTTCGAGCCGCGGCCCCCGGCTGTAACCACCGGTCATCAAGTCGGGACGGCCGTCTCCGGTGAGGTCGGCGAGAGTCACAGCGACCAGGTGGTCGGGCTTGATGGAGCCGATCGGGTGGAGGCTCCACGGGGCGGCGGGGGTCTCGGGCTGCTCGAGCCACACCGCGGCGTGGGGCATGCCCGGCATGACGACGTCGAGCCGACCGTCGCCATTGAAATCATGGAAGGCCAGGTTGAAACCGGTGAAGCGCAACTCGCCCCCGCCGGACTCCACCTCGACCGTGTGTTCGACGAACGTAGCGTCGCCCCCGCTACCGTCGCGTAGATTCTCGAACCAAAAGACCCTCGACTCGCCCCTTGACCCGGCAAACACATCGAAATCACCGTCGCCGTCGAGGTCAACCGGCTGCGCGTTGATCGGCACCTTTACGCGGCCGAGCACGTGCTCTTGCCAGCCGGTCGCGTCTAGCGGGTTGCTAGGCGTCTCGAACCACGAGATCTCGGTCTCCGGTTTCTCGGCGACCGCTTCCTTCGAACGGCCTGATCCCTTGTTTGTGGCGAGGACGTCGAGTCGCCCGTCGCCGTTGAAATCCGCCAAGAAAGCCCGGATGAACGAGCCGCGGCCGCGCGTGACCTCGGGAATCACCCGGTCCCAGCGCCATCCGCGCACGGTGTTGCCGGGCGTGCGGCTTCCCGGGTTCTGCAGATAGAGCAGGTGGCCTCGCTCGCAGGCGACAATGGCGTCGAGAAAGCCGTCGACGTTGAGGTCGCCGATCGCGACGTCCTCGGCAGCGCGGGCCTCGGCGCCTTCGGCCAACGAAAGGCGGAACCAGGTATCTGGATCCTCCGACCCGTAGGCGACGCGGACGTAGTGGCTGTCTTCGTGGACCGAGATGATGTCGAGATGTCCGTCGCGGTCGAGATCGGCCATCTGCAAGCCGTCAGCTCCGCGAAGGGGTACGCCGCCGGCAAGGGCTTCGTCATCGATGAGATGCTCCTGCCACGAAATGTAACGGCCGCCGGTGTCGCGCGCTTCGACCCTTTGGTCCGCCACGGCAAGCGGGCCCTCGCTGCTGGGACCGCACGCGGCCAGTAGCCCGCAGACGACAACCGCCGGCGCGGCCGGACCTCGACACCGGCGTATCAAACGATGGGCCTTCAAATAAAACATGTAAGACCTCAAATGTACTTTCGCGGCCGGCAATCCGCAAGTAGGTGTTACCATCACCGGGTATGAAAAACGCCGGATGGACTCGCCGAGACGTTTTGCAAACGATGGCAGCGATGGGCGCCGTGGCCACAACGCGCGCGCCGGCCTTCGCGCAGTCGAGCCGGCGGCCGAACATACTCTTCCTCATCTCCGACGATCACAGCGCCCCGGACCTGGGCTGTTACGGCAACCGAGCGATCCACACACCGCACCTCGATCGGCTGGCCGGCCAGGGCATGCGCTTCGACAACGGCTTCGTCTCGTCCCCGCAGTGCAGCCCCAACCGGTCGTCGATTTTCTCCGGTTGCACGCCACACACGACCGCCACCAGCCGTCTGCACACACCGTATCCGGAATGGGAGCCAAGCTTCGTCGAGATGCTGAAGGAGCAAGGCTACTTCACAGGCGCATCCCGCAAAGTACACCAGGGCGAGGCGTTCAATCAACGCTTCGACTACTACCAGCCTCAACAGAAGCCGTTTGAGAAGTTCTTCGAGACCCGGCCCGAGTCGCAACCGTTCTTTCTGCACGTGGGCTTCAGCGACCCGCACCGGCCCTACCGCAAGGGCGCTTTCACGCCACCACACGCCGCGGCCAAAGTCGAGTTGCCCGGTTTTCTGCCCGACACGCCCGAAGTGCGCGCCGACGTGGCGCTCTACTACGACGAGATCGCGCGCATGGACTCCGAATGCGGAGAGATCCTCGACATTCTCGACCGGCGCGGCCTGACCGAAAACACGCTCGTCGTCTTCATGGGAGACAACGGCATGCCCTTCCCGCGCGCCAAGGGCAGCTTGTACGACCACGGGATCAAGGTCCCGACGTTGGCGCGTTGGCCTGGCCAG
>JAKZVK010000267.1:0-4906 GCA_047516085.1 Bryobacterales bacterium | reverse complement strand
AGCAGCGGCGCTTTAGCGGAGACACGCGACGAAGACACCGGCCACAGAGTATTCGAGCTGCCCGAGATACTGCAGGTCGTGGACCATAGAAGCAAGCTGCTCAGGCACTGCTGGGAGATGCACCAGGCGGGGTTTGAGCGCCCAGCGCCTGATGTCGTCGACCGTTGGCGCCGCGAGACAGCAGTAGCCGAGGCCTCAGAAGGGCAGCCAACGGCGCGGCGCCAGTGCAGCCATGTCGGGGAGCGCAGCCGGACCCGATGCACCCAGAGCACCGGGCATGCCCCACCGCATCGCTACACATGAAACAGCACGGCGCAGGCGTCCTACGGAGCCGCGGACGGGGCGCTAGATGCCGACCCAGCGTTCAGCAAAGGCGTTGGCGACTGGGCCGCGAGCCCGGGTTGCGCACGATCTTCAGACCTTGCGCTTCGAACTGAATGCGCAAATGCCCCTGGAGTGGTCGCCGCTTCAGCCGGACCGCTGACGCGCTCGGCGAGTACCGGCACCGGGCCCAGCGCCGCCTATCGCTTCAACGAGATGAAACCCTAGGTCAGCGCCCATACCGAGAAAGTCGCCCATGACAGCGCCCTTCAATTCTGGGGAATCGCGCTTCGCGATTTGGGGAATGTCCCCAAATCGGCGCTAGAACACCCCCGATGACCTCCCCAAACGTAACTGTGTAGCACCTCACCGTGGCCGGACCTTGCTGGGAGCGATTGCGGCCGCGCTCCCACGACCGAGCCGAGCCGGGTGGCTGGTCACCCCCGACACGCTGTTGCGTTGGCACCGACGCCGCATCGTCCGGCACTGGACCCAACCACAGCGACCACCGGGCCGACCGTCGACCTCAGCAGAGCTTTGCCGACTCACACTGCGCCTCGCAGCTGAGAATCCGACTTGGGGCTACCGCCGCATCCACGGCGAACTGAGAGGGCTCGGCCACCGCCTCGCTGCGTCCACGGTCTGGCAGATCCTCAAGAACGCCGGAATCGACCCGGCACCCACACGCTCCAAAGTCACTTGGTCGCAGTTCCTGCGGTCCCAGGCCGCCGTCGCCTGCGACTTCGCCACCATCGACACCGTCACGCTGCGCAGGTTCTACCTGCTGTTCTTCATCGACATCCCCACCCGAACCGTGTACTTCGCAGGGATCACGGACCACCCCAGCGGCGTGTGGGCCAGCCAAGCGGCGCGGAACCTGTTCCTGCGCCATGCCGACGGGCTCGCTGGGACGCGTGCGCTCGTGCGCGACCGCGGCAACCAGTTCATCGACGCCTTCGACGAGATCTTCAGAACCGAACGTATGAAGATCCTCAAGACACCTGTACGCACCCCGGTGGCGAACGCGTTCGCCGAACGCTGGATCGGCACCCTGCGACGCGAGCTCCTCGACCGCACCATCATCTGGAACCGTCGCCAGCTCAACAAGCTTGTCGTCGACTACATCGATCACTACAACACGCACCGGCCCCACCGTTCGCACGATCAGCGACCACCCGTCGCCACCGACCCTTCAGACCAGCCAGATAGACACCTCCAAGTCGTGAAAACGGCCCGCTGTGACGGTCTCATCAACGAGTACCGAAATGCCGCCTGACCAGCCACGACACAGTTTTCGGCACCCACAGGCATCGCCTGCCCACGAGAGCCGGCACAGACCGCCTTCGCTGGCTCCACAGAGTCGTGGCGAGCGCGACGGCTTTGTCTGTCCTGCGTGAAACCCGGTGAGATTCAGGATACGCCAAGGACTACGGCCACGCCGAGGACGGAGGAGCGCGCAACCTTGGTCGCTGGCCCCTAACTCTCACCAGACCTCGACGCCACGCGCACCACCTCGTCTCGGAGCCCTAAGTCACGGACGACTGGGCTCATGGACTGGTGGTTCACACCGGACACCGACAGTGACACATGCCTCTTGGCGCCTTCGTTCACCAGTTGCATCCCGCGTACAACTCCTCCGGACTCGCCGAGACCTCGAAACGCGACTTCGAGGGTTCCGTGCCCGGGTTCATACACCATTTCCAGGCTCATCAACCCCCGGCGCCGCAAGAGGAGGTCGGCAACGGTGCCTAGTCCAAGGATGACAATAAACGTGAGCAGCCCGCCAGCGACTGCTACCCAATACAACCCGACTCCGGCTGCGACACCGAACGACCCTGCCATCCACAGACTTGCCGCTGTCGTGATGCCTGTCACCGTGAGCCCGCTGCGCAGGATCGCACCGCCGCCGATGAAGCCGATGCCGGTCACGACCTGCGCAGCGATGCGAGCGCGGTCGGTAATCCCGTCCTCGGTACCAAGAACGTCACCCGAAACCGTAAACAAGGCAGCACCGAGAGCGACTAGCGAATGCGTCCTCGTCCCGGCGGTCTTGTTGCGAAACTCGCGCTCAATGCCTAACGCCCCTCCCAGACCAACGGCGAGCACCAGTCGGAGAATGAGCTCCCAGGCTGGAACGTTCACTTCAACTACTCACCAGCAGAAGATCGACCACTAACGGTCGATGTCAACAACCACACCGACGCTTGCCCGGCTCAAGTCCCATCGACGGCGTACTTCCAGCCCCGAGGCGATGAGCGACCCAGGCGCGCCGTAGCTGATGACTGAAACGGCGGCCGTCGACTCGTTCAGTGACGACAGATCGAATGCGTCCCGGTCAACAGCGAGCACAGGCAAACCCGCAGCCTTGGCCGCCGTGATGCCCGCCGACGAATCCTCGACGGCCACAACCACATCTCGGGCCAAGCGTCGATACTGGCCTTGGTTATCGCCATCCCCGGCGTCGACGAGCTTCGGCGGTTCGGGACGGTCCTTCGTTGCTGCGAGGCTCCGCTCTCGCTCAAGCCTTGTGATCGCGCTCGGCCCACGAGAGACAGCTAGTCGTGTGATCAGATCAACATTGTGGGCCATCTGTTCTTCTCCGTGTAGTTCACGTTAGCACTCACGGTACTATCCCTATCCAAAATCGGCAACATATGTGACCGTGCAGAAACAGCACGCGTGCAGCTATTCTCGCAACTCTGGCAGCTGCGCCAACAGCCCGAAGTGGTCGCTCGCGAAGACGGGGCCCGCTATGCGTTGGGCACAGACAACGGACATGGTTGCGCCTCGCGCGAGCCTGAGGGGCGCGAGAACATAGTCGAGGCGCCGCCGCGGCCCGTTTCGGCCACGCGCGAGCGGATTCGTGGTGCGGTCCCAGGTGTACCCGGGGGTTGTCGGGTTGGTCCGGCTCCAGAGATCGTCTATCCATGAAGCCATGCCCCTGGTGGGGACCCCAAGATGCGCCTCGGACAGATCGCCCTCGCCGTAGCGTTGATCCTCATCGTCAAACTCATCGACTGGCGCAACCGCTACCAACCCACCTAGGGGGGCTATTGGCGGACGCTCTAAGTCCCATAAGTTGTTCCATGGTTATGCCAAATTTGATCCACGGTTAGCAAACAAAGAGCCTTTTCAGAGGGCATATTCGGGGTCTTGCTGGGTTTGGGGAGCCCGCGGGCTGGCTCGGGGCTCCGTGGGCCGCTGGTTGGGGTCTGTGAGGGCGCGGCGAAGCTGACGGATTCTCACCGTCAGCTTCGTGGTGTGGTCCTCAGCGGCCTTGAGGGCGGCTCTCTGGGCGGCGTGGGTGCGCGATGGTCCCTGTCGGGGCTGTCGTCAATCGTGGTCTCGTACCGAGGTTCTATGCCTGTGTCACCGCCGCAGCTGGGGTTGGCGGAGCGGCGGCTCGCACAGACCATTCCGGGTCGATGGCAAGCTGCTGGAGCGTGCCATCGTCGCAGCTGCTGGCACGGCTCGGCGGTGACCACGCCGGGCATGTCAGGTTGCTGGTGTCGCACCATGATCGCTGCTCGGCGGAACTCAAAGAGCGGATCCAAAAGGACATCGAACACTAAAACCCAACGACTTGGGTTCGGTGAGCGTCATGGCCGGCGAGGTCTACGACCACAGACGCAATCGGCCACTCGGCGGCTGACACCCCGAACCGGCCACCACGCTGATGAGCGCAGCCGCGGCCGTAGCGGTCTTCTGATCAGCGGATCGGTGGCTGCTCGGGGTCGGGTTCTTCGAGTCCTGGCCCGAGAGGCTTCGCCTGGCGTTGTTGGTTTCGGCGATGGTGGCCGTGCCCTTTGCCTGGCGCGCAGGCAGCGACACCCCGCTGCCTGCGGGAACCAGCCGAGCCGCACGCGCCGCCGCACGACTCGACTCTGCCACGCCCGTGGGTGCCGGAAACTCGGCCGTGGTCGTTGACCTGCCGCGATGCGGGCCGATGCTGAGTCCTCGCTGCGTCCACGGTCTGGCAGATCCTCAACAACGCCGGAATCGAATCACTGGCCGAGATTCGGATTCAGACAGAACTTACCGACGCCACAATCTGCGCTTCGGGTGTACGCGATCAAGCGCGTCCCAAGCAACATCGCGACGCTCTGACCTACTGCAACGCGATCAGCGGGCGCAGAAAGTTGGGTAGTGTCCCCTGCCCATCTTGGGTAGTACCGTTGCCGAAGTACCTCATTCGTCGAGGTCAGAGGAATTGGCGAAGTCAATACCGTGAACAGGCCCCATCGAATGGAGGTGATCGACCGTGTCTGAGCCGTACCGGGTCGAAGTGAGCCACGGCATCGCCGAGTTGGAGCTGTGCAACCCTCCGGTGAACGCGTTCGGCGTCGACGCCCAGTTCGCGCTAGCCGCGGAGATCGAGGCGCTCGGGCGGCGCGACGACGTGAGGGTCATCATCATCGCGGCGGTGGGCAAGGGCTTCTTCGCTGGGCTCGACATCAAGGAGATGGCTGCCGATCCGAGCCTCATCGTCGGTGCCAACCAAGCCAACTACGACACTTTCGCCGCCATCCACCACAACCCGAGGCCGGTCATCGCGGCGGTGCACGGCTACGTGCTGGGAGGCGGC
>JAKZVK010000266.1:0-6721 GCA_047516085.1 Bryobacterales bacterium | reverse complement strand
GAGACCGAGCCGTTCGTCCAGTTCGCGAACCAAAATCAGACCACCGTCGGAAGTGACGTGCGATCCCTGGAAATCGACTTTCAACGAGCCGTTGAAACTTAGCTGGAATGGCTTGGTTTGTTTTTCACCCATTGGGTGTTGACCTCCATGGCATCCTCATCGGGCTCTAGCCCCTATGAATAAAGACGCTGAAGGCCGCCGGAAGGTCGAGAGGTCTGAATCAAATTGGAAATGCGGGCTAAGACGAACACGACTTGGATGTCTGGTCGGCATCAGATATGGCGGCACTTAGACGCGGCATGGGAGGTCCGAGCGCGGCGGGCCGTATTCGGTCTGTTTCTCGTCGAGGGGGCCGCTCCAAACCCAACCGAGGTACCCTCGGTGTGGCAGGAAGCGGCGGCAGCGGCGTTAGCCACTGAGGCGCTCCAAAGTAGCTTTCCTCACCGTGGTGTGGAGGAACGCGCAGCGATCGCGCAGAGTTTCCTCGGCGTCGCCACTTGGCAGGCGGTATGCCGCCACTTCGCCTTTGACTTCGCTGCGTTGCCTGATACGACGGCGGAACTTGGGGTCTGAGTAGCAATGGAACAGGAATGTACGCTAAAGGCGCGGAGCGCTATCTTCCGGAAGTGCGTGTGCGGATCGGAACCAACCCGTTGCGTTGACGCTGCATGGCTTATTCTCCCGTAGTCACGGACAAGACGGAGGATGCTCTACGTACAACTCTTCAATCTCATCGACCCTCGCGGTCAGCAAACGCCAGTGCCTCTTCTGCTTCGTATACGAACCGCAGCGCGACGCGCCACGCGTTCGCCATGCTACGCGACACTCGTTCAACCGTCGGATTAAAAATCCGGCCAAGCACGTCGTCCGTAGCCAGCTCTTCGCCCGCCAATTGCACCGCTTCTTCGAGCTCGTTCCGGAGTTCTCCGATCTGCCGTAGGCCATTTTTGGCCGTCTGCTCAAGTAGTCGCATCAGCCGACGTCCGTTTGCATTGGCGCTTCTGTTTGTGATCCGGTCAACCTCCCGTTGCACCGCAAGCCCCCGCTGCCACATCCTCTCGAGGTCGCGGATCACTGGCCCTAACGCCTCTGGTGTAATCGACTCGATTCCAGCCCACTGAACCATCTCCCTGACTTGATCCTCGGGTTGCATCAGCATCCACCCGACCGTATCATGGACGACCTCCCACTGAGCTTCTGAAATCGTGCGTACTCGCAGTTCTTCGTAGGATTCCACGGCCCCCGCCACATCCGCCGCCTCCGGTGGCTCCTGGCCCTCCCCGCTCGCGCTGAGCGAAGCGGGGGCGACGGGGATCGCGGATTCGAGGATGACAGCGGTCTGTCTTCCGCTAAACGTCGATGAGAAGACGGTCATGCCGACGAACGCGTATTCCGGTGGTGCCTGGTTCATCTCACGCTGCATGGTGCCGGTGCGGTTCGTCGCCAGCAGGATGTACCGAAACCGCCGACCTTCGGGGTCCAGCGTCATGATGACGACGGCCTCATCGCCGCCGAAGACCGTCTGGCCACCCTGGGTACCGGCGAAGCGGTAACCCCGCGCGCCAGCTTCGTTGAGTTCGTCCTCCATGGTGCCGGTGCGGTTGGTGGCCATGAGCAGATACTTGTCGGGCTGCTCAGCCTGTTGAGCCTTTGCGGGCAGAGTGAAGGCGAACAGCGCCAAAGCGATAGCAAGGCCGGTGAGCATGGTGGTCAAAACGTTGTTTCGTCGAACTGCCCGTAGCCGCCGTATCATTTCTCTCCCTCGTTTGACCGGGCCGGGCCGGGCAGAGCGGCCATAGTTTGGGCAACGGGGCGCAAACCTTGGCCGGGTAGATCGGAGAGGGCATCACCGATCGGAACCAACCCGTTGCGTTGACGCTGCATGGCTTTATTCTCCCATGTTCCCCAGACAAAACAGGGGAGCGGGTGAGCCGCTTGGACTGGGGCCATCCTTTCTTATAACGTTAGGTGGCGTGGCTATGATGTACGTCTGTACAGGCCAGTTTTCCTCGGTGTCTGACAGTCGTCTCGCAAAGTGAAGGCCCGCGGTCTTTCCCGTCTTTCGCGCCCTACCTGTCCACGTCCGAAGTTGTGGTTGTTGCCTGCTCGCCACTCTGCTCTTCGGCTACAGAGTCCCGGGCATTCGCAGCCTCGAGCTGCCCCTTCCTCCAAAATCGCTTCCTCGACGGCAAATTCGTACCCTCTATGGCCTTTCGCAGACGCCGCGTTAGCCAGCCTCCAACAGCCACGAAGACCATGAGCAGAGCGCTGCCAACGATGCCCCAGACATGCGCGCTCATCTCGCGCAGTACCATCGACATTGCGCCTTCCGACACCTTTAAGGTCGCCACGAATGCACCGGTCGCCGCGACCTCGCCGCCGCTTTCCATGCGAGCCGCCCGCCAGAACTGCACGTCCCGCACGACGGCCTCGCCATCGACGTCTGGATAGCTGGAATCGCCTCCTGACCGCCCCCACCGAATTGCTGTGCCGCGCAACTTCTCCAAACACACCTTCTCCGCTCGCATGTCTGCCGCTTGGAGCATCACGTGCACAGCGCCTTCGAACGGGCTCCCACCGATCCCTACACTCGACACTTCGTAGTTTTTCTCTACGGCATCGATGCCGCCCCCGTCTGCGTTCGGTCTCCCTATGAACAGCCGCGACGCGCCCGAGGCCAGCATTCCAACCCGAGAGTCATCGGCGGACCACTCTTCGCAGTCCTTGACCCAGGGTGCGACGCCGTCCATCCGCTCGAAGTACTCACGCAATCTAGTACGGCCCGGATCGATGAAGTGCAGACCGTAGTCTTCTTCGCCGCCGGTCTTCTGCTCTCTTCCCGCGCTGCTGTCTTCTTTCGGCGCGGCTGAGTCTTTGTCGACCAGTGTTCGGGGCGGTTCTTCTTCGACCTGGCAACTCGCGGTCAGGACAAGAACGAGAAGCGGTAGAAGCGATTGACTCATTCGACGCATCAGGACCACCAATGCCGACCATCGTAGCTTTCGGAGAAACGTCCGCCTGCCTTGTTGTGCCAGTCCTGCATCTGTCCACCTCGTTTCTTCGGCTCCGATAGCGCTGCGCTGACCCCCATGCTCGACGCTGCTTCCATCACGCCAGCCGCCCGTCCACGCATTCCGGATCGCCGCGATCACCTGATCCGCGTCGAGGCAGGCAGCCCATTGAAGCCGAGATCGGGGTGTGCTTCGCTGGCCGAGACAAGCTGGTGCACGGCACTCACGGCTGTCAATCTCCAACACTGGCTCATCCGACGCTGCGGGAAGAGGTCCCCGGCGACCTGGAATGCAAGACTCGCCGCGGCCCGGGTTCTTATCGGCTACTGCCAGCGCCAGGGTTGGCTCAAGCGCGACCCGACCACGAGCCTGGAGCGGCGTCGCGCGCCGCGGGACGAGACACGGGCGATCCCCTTCGAGGCGCTCGATACGCTGTGGACTCGCGCGGATATCGGGCTGCGCGAGAAAGCCCTGTGGCGCATGCTCTACGCAACGGCCGCGCGGGCCAGCGAGGTCCTCGCCCTGGACGTCGAAGATCTCGATGTAGGCCGTAAACGTGCGGCGATCAGCGGCAAGGGCGGCCACCGAGAGATCATCGTGTGGGACGCGGCGACGGCACGGCTCCTCCCCCGTTACCTGGCCGGTCGCCGCCGAGGTCCGCTCTTTGTGACCGCGGGTCTGCCCAACGTCGTTCCGGCCGAGCTCGATCGAAGCCCCGACGGCCGGGGGGCGGCTGTCCTACCAGCGGGCGTGGTCTTTGTTCCGTGAAGCATCGGGAGGGCAATGGACACTTCACCAACTTCGCCACAGTGCGCTGACCCATCTCGGCGAGGACGGCGTCTCGGTGCCCCTGCTCATGGCGAAGTCACGCCATCGAGACCTCCGGACGCTCTCGCGCTATGTGCGTCCGGGGACCAAAGCGGTTGCCCGACTCACCGCCGAGCACGACCAGGCGAGGCGTGGGAAGCATCCACGACGCTAGAGCTGTCACGCACAGAAAAGACATGATCCCCGGAAAACACCAGGATTTCGTTCCATTGCTACTCGGACCCCGAGTTGTCACGAAGCCCTTGAAGCTTTTTTTCCGGGGGGCCGCGTGGCCGAGTGCGATCACTACAGTAACGCTTCTTGTAAAGGAGCCGCCCGGAGGACGTCCGGCCCGGACGGACGACGGAGCGTGCGGCACTACACGTCCGGCAAGTTCGGAAGCGTTACGAAACGTCCGTCGGGCTCGAAGCGCAAAGCCATTCCGGCGATCGTTGGTTCCGAAACGTGAAACTTCAAGACGCCGTGCCTATTCGCGGTGACCGGAAACTTTTCCGATAACGCGAATGACGCGTGGCCGCGCGCCGGCAGCGAAAGCGCTTCATGGGAGAGCACGGTCCAATCGTCGTCCCAAATCGTTGCGGCAAGCGAAGCCGCCTCGTGCCCCGTGTTGACCAACCCAACGCCCACGCCACAGCCGTCCGTGTTGTCATACGGAAGAACGAACGACGATCGCAATTCCGACAGCAGTTCGGTCCTAAGGGTGCGGCCCGACGAATGCTCCAAAACTCCGTAACCGGTCAACCGCCCCCTGTAGGCGATCTCACCCCAGCCCGTGCACCCGGGTCCGCTCGGCCCTACTGTTTTGATCCGGAGGCTGGAATAAGGAGCCACGGTTTCAACCAGCTCGCTCGTGACTTTTTCCTTCGATTCCCCAGCCCCTTGGACGGAGAGCGGTATCGAAAGCGCCGCGCCGTCGCCCGCCCGAAGGCTCACCGTGATTTCCGCTTGAGACGGCGACGCATTGATGAGCCGCAAATGGGTTCGCCAGCCGCCCCCGGAGGCCACCTGTGGCAGAATCAGCCGCCTCGTTCCTGGTTCCGGGTCTATGGCGAGGGTTAGATCCGACAGTTCCGAGTTTCCCGAGGCATCGGTCACTTGCACGGTGAACACCGTCCTCCCCGTCGCTAAGGGACTCCCCAAGACCGTGCCGCCGGAGCCGAGTTCCAAACCGGCGGGAACATTTCCCGCGACGATCGACCAAGTATAGGGGGGCCTCCCGCTCGCGGCAATGAGCGGTTGGTTGTGAGGGGCTCCCGCGATGCCGTTCGGGAGCCGAGAAGGCGATCTAATGACGGGACCGAGATCAATCCGGCCCTCCTCGATGATGATCGTAAATCGCTGCTTCGCGGTTTGCCCTGGGAATGAACTGTCGGTCACGGTAATTACGGGCGTAAACACACCGGGGTATCGAATCTTGCCCCTTACCAGTCCGGAGGAGTGAACTTGGATGCCCACGGGCAGTTCTTGACCCGACCACGAATAGGGCGGTTCGCCGCCGCCGGCCTCCAGCAACTGGCGGTATCGGACGCCGCCTTCCGTTATGGGGCGCAGCGAGGAGGTTGCGAAAGAGAGTCGCTCGCCCCGGGGCGACACCGCCGAGGCGAGGCGGGGTGACGGCGGCACGTCCGCTTTGCGCACGCATTGTGCCGGAATGAGGCCGCGCGAATAGCGGCGCTCGGTGCAGGGTTCGACCGTCATAACGGCGTACATCTGCGTCGGCGTCAGCAGCCCGGCGAGCAGCGCTTCTTCGTTGAACGCCTGCACATGGTCAATGAAGTCGCGATCCCACTCTCGAGAAGGGTCAAAATTGTGGCCGAAGTTGCGGTCGACAAAGATGTCAACCACGCCCCCAAAGGCCAGGAAAAGGTGAAAGTCGAAATGTTCCAACAACAACGGCAGGACATCCTGCGCTCGAACCCCCTCGAACCCCTCGCTTGAACAGTCATGGTTGACGTAAGTTTCTTCGTATCGTTCAAGAGGGCCGTTCCAGCGATATTCCACGGGCAGTTCCCGCCAAAACCGCTGCAGGGGTTCGAGAGCTTCCGGCCAGCGAAGGTGACCGTTTCTGCCGATCATGTCGCTCGTTACAAAGTACCCACCCGGGAGCAACGCTTTCTTCACTTCCGCGAAGAGCGCTTCGAGCTCAACAACATGATGCAGCGCCTGATTGGCGATGATGGCTGCGTACTGCTTGTTTGACTTCCAATGATTGAAGTCACCCTCGACGAAAGCTAGATGGTCCGTCAGTCCTGTCTCGCGAGCAAGGTTGCGCCCTCGCTGGAGCATCGCCGGGTTTAAGTCCAAGCACTCGATAACGAAGCGCGAATGGCCCGCGTCGCGCAAGAGGCGAGCCACTCGAACTTCCGCATCACAGTTGCCGGCGCCCAAGCTCAGAAAAGCCGGCTCTTCCTCGCCAAGTGCCTCCATCGTGAGGGAGAGATATTTCGCGAAGAAATCTTCGGCCGCCGCAAAGCCGAATTCCTCAGCCGGCGGCCGAATGTATTTCTCCGACCAATAATGGAAAATCGGCGGCAGATCGTGGACGTTGGAGATATCTCGAAAACGCGCTTGCTCGCTCTTCAGCCTGTGTTGGTAGTCGCCGGCCATGATCGACATTGCATTCCGTGCCGACACGCCAGTTCAAGTAAGCCAGGATTTCCGATTTGGCTCCTCTGACGGCACGAGTCTACACCCTCACCCGGCGAAGCGCAACCATTAGTCTTGTCTCATGCAAGATGAGCCTGAACGAGGAGTTTGTTTCTCACACAAGATGAGCCTGCAGGATCGGGGAGTGGGCATGCTGGGGATTGACTATCCAAGTGCAAAACGCCGGCAAGTTGAATCCGCAACAGATCCGGCAGTTTCTCCACTCCAGCCAGGAG
>JAKZVK010000265.1:0-5034 GCA_047516085.1 Bryobacterales bacterium | reverse complement strand
CGACGGAAAAGGGCTTCGGGAGCGTGGTGTCGCTGCTGCCGGGGCGCGTCATTGTGCTACAGACACTGCCGGGGAGCCCGTCGGCGCGGGCGGGCCTGTCGCCCGGCGATGAACTCGTCGTCATCAACCGCTATCCGCTGGCGCGCCTAACGATTGAGCAGCTCGTGTCTCTGCTCGGCCAGTCACGCCAGGGCAAGGTGGAGTTGATGGTCAAGCGTCCGGGGTTTGCGCGCTTGATTCCCATGGAGCTCGTGCCCACGGACATGGCCGACCCCAGCGTGCGCCGTTCGTTTCTGATCGAGCCCGGCCTGGCCTACTTAAAACTGGCCAATTTCGAAGAGAACACGGCCGAAGAACTGCGGCAAGCCATTGACCACCTGGGCGGCGACGAGTTGCGCGGCCTAGTGCTCGATTTGCGCGGCAATCCCGGCGGGATCATCGAGTCGGCCGTCAAGGCGGCGGCCTCGTTTCTCAAGCCCGGCCAGAACATTCTCTGGATCCGCGCGAAAGAAGGGCCCCAGGAAGAGGTCAAGGTACCCGAGGGGTACGAGTCGTACGGATTCCGCGTCTGCGTGCTGATCAACGATCAGACGGCGAGTGCCGCGGAGTTGATGGCCGGGGCCCTGCAGGACCACGACCGCGCTTGGGTCATCGGCGTACCCAGCTTCGGCAAGGGCCTGGTGCAGAGCGTCTTTCCGCTTTCTGAAGGGGCGGCGGTGGCGCTCACCACGGCCAGGTACCTGACGCCGAGCGGACGCTCGATCCAACGCCCCGTGGCCGACTGCGAGCTTTATGCGCTGGCCGTGTGCCGCGATGCCTCCGACACCGACAAGGAGTTCAAGACCACCTCGGGACGGGTCGTCCATGGCGGCGGCGGCATCGTGCCGGACGAGGCGGTCTTCCCGCGCGGCTACACGCGCTTTGAGAGCGTCATGGAGCGCAGCAATTCTTTCTTCGACTTCGCGGAGCAGCACGTGAGGCGCCACGGCAAGGTCGCGAGCGACTTCGAGGCGTCGCCCAAGCTGCTCGACGAGTTCCAGCTCTTCCTATCGGAGCGCCAGATCCGTCCGGGGCTCTCCGAGTGGGCCTCGACGGTGGACTTCATCCGTAGCCGCTTGAAGCAGGAACTGTTCAATCTCAGCCTCGGTGTCGAGAAGGGCGATCAGGTGGAAGCCCGCCGCGACACCATCGTGCGGGCCGCTCTGCGGCACCTGCAATCCGAACCCAGCGGTGATCTGTGAGACGCCTCGCATTCGTTTGCTTGCCGGCAGTGATGTGCTTGTCCGCCTGCGGCGGGGATGCCGGACATGGCGCCTCCGAGCCCCCACTTCCCGCCGATGTCGTCTTCACCGACGTGACCCGTGCCGCGGGCATCGAGTTCGAGCATCACAACGGCCGCTCGGGCAAGAAGTATCTGCCCGAGACGCTGGGCTCGGGCTGCGCCTTCCTCGACTACAACGGTGATGCGTGGCCTGACATCCTGCTGATCAACAGCCGTGGCTGGGAGCCGTTAGCGGGGCAGCCTGGGCCGGGGCAGGCCACCACGTCCGCCCTCTACCGCAACAACAAGAACGGTACTTTCACCGACGTCACCGCCGAGGTGGGCCTCGCGATCGAGATGTACGGCATGGGCGCGGCCATCGGCGACTACGACAATGACGGCGATGACGACATCTATATCACCGCGCTCGGCGGCGACCACCTGTTTCGCAACGACGGCGGGGCGGCGTTCACCGACGTGACCAAGGAGGCCGGCATCGACAACGCCGACTTCGGAACGAGCGCCGCTTGGCTCGACTACGACCTCGATGGCCGGCTCGACCTCTTCGTCGCCAACTATGTCGCCTGGAGCCCCGACGAAGACCTGTGGTGCTCGATGGATGGCGCGACGAAGTCCTACTGCACGCCCGAGTCCTACGGCGGCGTTTCGTCGCGTCTCTACCGCAACGTCGGGGAAGGGAAGTTCGAGGACGCTACCCATAAGGCGAAGCTCTACGACGAGACCAGCAAGGCACTCGGCGTGGCGGTGTTCGATTTCGACCGCGACGGCCGGCCCGACATCTTTCAGGCCAACGACACTCAACCGAACAAGCTCTACCGCAACCGCGGTGACGGCGCATTCGACGAGGTGGGGCTGGCGGCGGGCGTGGCCTTCGCTGAGGACGGGCGCGCACGGGGCGCGATGGGCGTCGACGCGGCTGACTACGACGGCTCCGGCCGCCCGCATCTCTTAGTGGGCAACTTCTCAAACGAGATGCTGACCCTCTACCACAACGAGGGCAACGGCCTCTTCGTCGACGATGCGCCAACGAGCGCCGTGGGTCGCGAGAGCCTGCTCTCCCTCACGTTCGGCGCCTTCTTCTTTGACTACGACCTCGACGGGCACCTCGACATCTTCGCCGCCAACGGACACCTCGATGAGGAGATCGAGCGCGTCCAACCGAAGGTGCGCTTCGCTCAGTCGCCTCTTCTATTCCGCAATCTCGGCGGCGGCCGATTCGAGAACAGCCTCGGCCGCGTCGGAGAAGAACTGGCGCGGCCGCTGGTCGCGCGCGGGGCGGCCCACGGTGACTACGACCGCGACGGCGATCCCGACATCCTCATCACAACCAACAACGGGCCGGCCTACTTGTTTCGCAATGACGGCGGCAACAGCAACTCCTACGTACGGCTCCGCCTCGCCGGCGAGCCGTCGAATCGCTCGGCGATCGGCGCCGTCGTGACCGTACACAGCCGATCGGGCGAGCAGTGGCGCATGGTGCGCAGCGGCTCGAGCTACTGCTCCCAAAGCGAGTTACCGCTCACGTTTGGCCTGGGCCGCGACCTCGAGGTCGAAAGCGTTGAGGTCGCCTGGCCCAGTGGGAAGGTCGCCAGTTTTGACAAACTCGAGCCGAGCCGTTCCTACTTGATCCATGAGCGCTACGGCGTTCAAGTACAGAACTGATGGCGCTGCGAACCGAGGCCAGGCGAGGGGTCCGCACCCCCGTTGCCGCGGCGCGTACCGGGTCCCGCCGGGTCTGCCTTTCGCTGAGAACGCGCTGCCGGCGCTCGACAGCGGCAAGTGCCCGTACTTTTTTTCACGTTTCCAGAATTGGAAAACCTCTCCGCGATCCCGAAGAGAACCACAACGGTCCCGAGGTCTGGCTCTCGTGGACAGGCCGTAATTATAAGTGGTTTAACGTCTTGGGGGTATTTAATTCACTCCAGTGGCCCCAACATCTTGTAGTCGGCCTTTGAACACCCCGGAATGGCTGCGTCCCGAAAGCTGTTTCCTGGGTCTTCGGAGGCGCTGTGCGAGGCACCTACGCGAGAGACCCTGCCGCGCCCTACGTTCCGGGCCGGTGCGCCTGGGCGCACCCCGGCCCCAAGGGTACTCGTCTTCAATGCCTGGCTTTTGGCGGGACCTGCCGCTGTGGACAGCATATATGGTGGTTACTGGAGTCAACTAAATAGCCCAATTAACGTCTTTCTCTTAGTGTCCTGAGAGTTTTCGTGATCGGGGGCGCTTTCCCCCAGTCCGCTTCCACTTCCGGGAAGCGGCCACGAGGGCCATCACGAGCCGACCCCACGCTGTCGAATCGGGGCTTGACACGCAGATCGCCGGCTCAGTACACTACCCACAGGCTCACAGGTCTGGTGGGCCTTTGCAGCCGAAGGTAGTCAGCTGAGAGATCTCGTACGAGTCGGGGTGTCGGCGAAGCGTTCTCTCGTCGGGGATGGGGCATGTTTCCCGGCGCGGGTCGCATCAGTTCCTCTAAAGCGGCTCTTCGGTAGAGAATCCTACAACTTCGAACATGAATTAGAACATGAACAAAATAAGGGGTAAGCAATGAAGGTTTCTTTTCCAAAAAGAGTGGGCTTGGCGTTCAGTCTGGCGGCTCTTTTGATCGTGGGCTGGGCCCCCAACCTGCAGGCGCAACTAAGCACGACTCAGACCATTGAGGGTCTGGTAACGGACGCCACCGGCGCGGTCATTCCCGGCGCGACGGTGACCATGACGAACGTAGACACGGGTATTGTGACAACCGTGACTACGAACGAAACCGGTAACTACCGTTTCTCGTACGTGCCGGTGGGCAACTACTCGGTGCGCTGTGAGTTGGGCGGCTTCAAGACACAGTCCGTGAGCGGGGTCCGCGTGGAAACCACGGCGCAGGTTCGGACCGACTTCATGATCGAGGTCGGCGACATCACCGAGATCATCGAAGTCGCCGCCGACGCGATCACGCTCAACACCGAGAACGCGGCGGTAGGCAGCGTCATCGACAACCGGCGGATCACCGAGCTGCCGCTGAACGGCCGCAACATCGTCCAGCTAGCTGTCCTGGTCCCGGGCGTACAGTTTGGACAGCGCTCGGGCTTGAGTCGCGGCGACGGCGGGTATATCCGCGAAGGCAGCTATTCGGTGAGCGCTAATGGCGTGCGCGAGCTTCACCAAGTGGTCAGCCTCGACGGCACGGATATGGCCGATGTACGACGCTCGGTGACGCCGTTCGTGCCTTCCATCGAAGCGATCCAGGAGTTCAAAGTCCTGACCAGTTCCTTCTCGGCGGAGACCGGCTTCGGCGGCGGCGCCGTAACAAACATCACGCTCAAGAGCGGCACAAACGACCTACACGGGACGATCTTCGAGTTCTTGCGCAACAACGCTCTCGACGCCGAGCCCTACTTCCTGAACTTCGAGCGGTCGGCCGGCGAGCGCAGAGAGGCCAACAAGCGCATCCGCAACACGTTCGGTGTCGTCCTGAGCGGTCCCATCGTCAGGAACAAGACGTTCTGGATGTTCGACTGGGAAGCGCGCCGGGAGCGAGAGAAGAGTCCGGCTCAGTTCGGCTTCTTTCCCCACGATTCGTTTCGGGGCGGAGACTTCTCGGAGCTGTTGCAGCCTACGCCCCGTTCCGGGAGCAGCCGTTTGCGCAATCCCATCCTGATCTACGATCCGTTTACGGGTGATCCGTTTCCCAATAACGTCATTCCGTCCAGCCGCATCCACCCCGGAATTCGGGACAACATCTTGCCGGTGGTGCCGCGGGC
>JAKZVK010000264.1:0-3158 GCA_047516085.1 Bryobacterales bacterium | reverse complement strand
CCCAGCCCGGACGCCTCCCATAGTTTGGGATACATGCTAATCGACGTGAAGCCCGGCATGGTGTTGATCTCGTTGAGCAGTATGCGACCGCTGGAATCCTCGAGGAAAAAGTCAACCCGCGCCAAACCCGAGGCCTCCACCGCCTGAAAAGCAGCGACAGCCAACCTCTGCACTTCGCGCGCTTGCTCGGCGGTCAGAGGCGCGGGTATCAGTAACTCGGCGGTGTCGTCGAGGTATTTGGCGTCATAGCTGTAGAAGTCCGCTCCCGGCTTGATCTCGCCCGGCACCGACGCCCGCGGATCATCATTGCCCAAAACCGAGCACTCCAACTCCCGGCCGTCGATCGCCGGCTCGACCACCAGCTTCCGGTCGTACTCAGCGGCCCTGTCGAGGGCCCTCCGCAGGCTCTCGCGGTCAACTGCTTTCGAGATGCCGACCGACGATCCCAGATTGGCCGGCTTCACGAACATCGGATAGCTGAAGCGCTGCTCCAGCCCCTCGATCGATTGGTGGCGCTTGCTCCGCGGCACAGCGACGTGCTCGACCGACGGCAGCCCGCGCTCGCGGAAAAGCCGCTTCATGACGTCCTTGTCCATCCCCGCCGACGAGGCCAGCACGCCTGCTCCAACGTAGGCGACATCGGCCAACTCCAACAGCCCCTGCACCGTGCCGTCCTCGCCAAACGTGCCGTGCAGCACCGGGAAAACCACCTCGACACCCGACGTAGTCCCGGGTTCCTTCGACAGTGTCACTGCCGTCTCAGTGGACAGCGAACACCGCGACTCGGCCGGCAGCAGGCGCACAGACTCGCCCGGCGGCAACCATCGGCCCTCGCGAGTGATGGCCAGCGGGACGACGTCGTACTTCTGTTTGTCGAGGGCCTCGATGACCGAGGCGGCCGAGCGGATCGACACCTCGTGCTCGCCGGAGCGCCCGCCGAACAGGACGGCTACTCGCGTCTTTGACATCGTCTTCAAGGGTAGAGAAACCGCAGCGTGCAGCTCGGGCTATGGATGCATGCGGTAGAGCATTCGCGGGAAGGCAATCGTTTCGCGCACATGCTCAAGGCCGCAGATCCAGGCCACGCAGCGCTCGATGCCCATGCCGAATCCGCTGTGAGGAACCGACCCATACTTGCGCAGCTCGAGATACCACTCGAACGCCTCCCGCGGGAGGTTGTGCTCGTTCAGCTTCTTGAGAAGCAGCTCGTAGTCATGGATGCGCTGGCCCCCGCCGATCACCTCGCCATATCCCTCGGGCGCGAGCACGTCGACGCCCAGAGCCACGTCGTCGCGTTCCGCATCGGGCTGCATGTAGAAAGCCTTGATCGCCATCGGGAAGCGATGCACCATGACCGGGCGGTCGAAGTCTTCACTCAGTAGCGTCTCGTCGGTGCCGCCGAAGTCGCCGCCCCAGCCGATGTCGCTGCCCTTTTTCTTGAGCCTTTCGACAGCGTCGTCGTAGCTGATGCGCGGAAACGGCTTTTTCACGTTACGCAAGTGGGTGGTGTCCCGTTCAAGGGTCTCCAACTCGGGTGCGCTCTTTTCGAGAACGGTTTGCACGACATGCTCGAGGAAATCTTCCGCCAGATCCATCGCGTCGTCCAACTCGGCGAAGGCCATCTCCGGCTCAACCATCCAGAACTCGGTGAGGTGCCTGCGGGTCTTCGACTTCTCGGCGCGGAAGGTCGGCCCAAAGCAATAAACCTTGCCTAGTGCCGCCGCCGTGGCTTCGCTGTAGAGCTGCCCGGACTGCGCCAGATAGGCGGTGCCGTGATCGAAGTACGGCACTTCAAAAAGCGTAGTCGTCCCCTCGCAGGCCGCCGGAGTCAGAATCGGCGTATCGACAAGCGTGAATCCGTGGTCGTCGAAGTAGTTGCGCACCGCGCGGATCACTTCATGCCGCACCCGCAGGATGGCGTGCTGGCGGCGGCTCCGCAGCCACAGATGCCGCCGGTCCATCAGGAAATCGACACCGTGCTCCTTGGGTGTGATCGGGAAGGGGTCGTCGGCCGCCACCTGATGCACCACCCGCAGGTCGCTGACCTCGATCTCGTAACCGCCCGGCGCCCGCTCCTCGGGCCGCAGCGTACCCGTCACCTCGACCGACGACTCGTGCGTCAAGTGCCGGGCGCGGTCGAACACCTCCGCATCCACCGACGCCTTGACCACGACTCCCTGCAAGAAGCCGGTGCCGTCGCGAAACGTGGGAAAGGCGATTTTGCCGGAGCGGCGCAGGTTGTGCAGCCAGCCGTGCAGGCGAACTACGCGCCCGGCGAAGTCCGCGGCTCGGTCAATTGTAACGAGGGGAGCCTCCTCGGCCATCTAGAGACTCTCCAACTGCTCGAACACCCGCTGCACTTCCACCAAGGGCTTTTCCATGTCGTCGACTTCGCGGACTTCGAGCAACAAAGGCGTGTCGCCGTCGGTCGAACGAAGCAACTCCATCGTGGGCCCCCACTCGATCGTGCCGTCATCGTCCAACATCGGGAACAGGTGGGTATCGTCCTCGCCGTCGTTGTCGTGCACGTGGGTCGACCGGATGCGGTCCTTCATCAGCCCGAACTCATACTCCACGCCGCGGCTCAGGTGTGCGTGCCCGGTGTCGAAGCAGTAGTGAAGCGGCAGATGGGTCGACTCGACGAACGTGCGCAGCCGCTCGGCTGTCGAGAGCTCATTGGGGATGTTCTCGACCAGCACTTCCACGCCCAACTGGCGGCCGAAGACCGTCAACTCTTCCAGCGAGTTGAAGGCGGCGTCGAACTTCGCGGGATCGAATTCCTCATCCGCCACGCCGATGTGCTGGATGAGATAGCGGAACGGAATCTGGTCGGCGATTTCAATCGCGCGCTTGATCTCGTCGACGGCCGCCATCCGCTTGGCTTTGACCGTTTCGGCGATCGAGAGTACCGACTGCGGGCCGCTGCGCCCCCACACGTCATCGCTGAACATCGGGGCATGCAGCGAATGAATCTTCAACTCCGCGTCTCGAAACCAGTGCCGCAACTCGTCGATCTGTTGCGGGTTGCGGTAGTCAAGATGCTGGCGGGCGCAGAAGATTTCGATCTCGTCGACACCGCTCCTGAGGATGCGATCGAGCAGCGCCACCGTCGTGCGGTGGTTAACGAATAGGTGCGTGGAAAGAACTCGGCGCATGGA
>JAKZVK010000263.1:0-5277 GCA_047516085.1 Bryobacterales bacterium | reverse complement strand
GCTGAGTCGGTCGACGTGTTTGTTGCGCCGTGCCGCGACCATGCGGAGGCCATGGCGCCGTTGCTCGGCGTGGAGGAGGAGGCGATTCGGGTGGTGCGTCCGGGCATCGACCTGGCGGGGTTCGAGGGGGCGCCATCCGCGGAACCCCGGAGGGACGCGGGCGAGTTCGTGGTCGGCTACTTGGCGCGGGTCTGTCCGGAGAAGGGCTTGCACTTGCTGGCGGAAGCTGTGCATCATTTGCGATCGAGGCAGCCTGCGGCGGAAGCCCGTATTCGCCTGCGAGTGGCGGGATGGCTCGGGGCGGAGCATGGGCCCTATCTCGAGGAAGTGCGGCGGCAGATTCGGGAGTGGGGGTTCGAGGATGATTTCGAATACCTGGGGACGATTGACCGCGAGGCCAAGCTCGACTTCCTCAGGAGTCTTGATGTGCTTTGCGTGCCGGCTTGCTATCGCGCGCCCAAGGGGGCGTATGTGCTGGAGGCGTTGGCGAGCGGCGTCCCGGTCGTCGAGCCGCGGCTGGGTGTGTTCCCCGAGTGGATCGAGGCGACGGGCGGCGGGCTGTTGTTTGAACCTGAAGATGTGAAGGAGCTTGGTGGGTGCTTGGAGCGGCTGCTGGAAGATCCGGAAGAGGCCGCCGGGATGGGGAAGCGCGGGCAAGAGGTGGTTCACGCGCGTTTCAGCAACCGGCACATGGCCGAGGAGATGCTGGGCGTCTATCGCGGGCTGGGTGGTTCGGCAGAGTGAGGCCTCAAGATCTGGATACGGTGGCGCGCAAAGCGACCTCGCCTCGAAAGCGAGTGCGGGGGCAGCACGCCGGCCCACGGCTTTGCGGCTGTGAACCTGTCATCCGCCTTCCGGGCTAGGTTGCGTAGGCAGTCGAAGGAGATCTGAGGAGTATGGCTTTTGAATTCCATCACCGGCGGCGGATCTACTGGCAGGAAACCGACATGGCCGGCATCATCCACTTCACGAACTACTTCCGCTACATGGAAGAGACCGAGGCCGAGTTTCTGCACTCGCTGGGGCTTGGGCACCTGGAGACCCGCAGGCGGTACGGAATCATGGCCCCGCGCGTCCACGCCGAATGCGACTTCATCAAGACGGTCACCTTCAGCGACGAGTTGGACATCCACCTGTGGGTCTTCAAGAAGGGCCGGTCGTCGCTCGGGTATGAATTCTCCTTCAAGCATGACGGCGAGGAGGTGGCACACGGCCGCATGATTGTTGCGTGCGTGACGAAGGATGAGAATGACAAGATGAAGTCCGCGCCGATCCCGAAGGCGTTGGATGAGTTGTTGGAGGTGGCGCCGTTTGCGCGGGAGGGGGGACAATGAAGAATTGGAACGGGTAGGGGCGTTCCAGCCCTTCCCACGCAATGTCATTCAGCCGCATCTCGATTCGAATAAGCGAAAGCCTGCGCAACAGGCTTGCCGAGCAGGCCGCCGTGACGGGGAGGCCCCAGAGCGAGTTGGTTCGAGAGGCGCTGCAGGAGTATCTGGCTCGCCGTGATCAAAGCGAGAGTGCCTATGAGACGGCGAGAAAGCTCGGGCTGATTGGCTGTGTGACGGATGCGCCGCCGGACTTGAGCACGAACCCGCGCTACTTCGAAGGATTCCCCTCCAGTACCGTGACTCGGAAGCAGCCGCGCCGCAAGAGGAGAGCGTGAAACATCTGCCGGCGCGAATGCCCTGGAAACTCGATAACTCTCGCCGTTAGCCACATGACTTCGCAGCCTGCCGAACTCGCCGTTGTTGACCTCTATAAGGAATATCCGACGCCGAGCGAGCCGCTGGTGGTGGTTCGCGATGTCTCGTTCGAGATGCGGCGCGGCGAGGCGCTGGCCATCATGGTACCGTCGGTCTCGGGAAAGAGCACGCTGCTCTACATGCTCGGCGCGCTCGAGAAACCCACGCGCGGCGCGGTGACGGTCGGCGCCCGTGATCCGTTCGCGTTGCCCGAGGCTGCACTGGCGGCGTTTCGCAACCAGCAGGTTGGTTTCGTCTTCCAGGAGCATCACCTGTTGCCGCAGTGCTCGGCTCTTGAGAATGTGCTGATTCCCACCATGGCGCCCGGTGCCGGCGGGGCCGGGTCGGACGCCGAGGAACGAGCGCGGCACTTACTCGAGCGCGTGGGCTTGAGCGATCGGGCCGAGCACCGTCCGGCCGAGCTGTCGGGGGGCGAGCGCCAGCGCGGCGCGATTGCCCGGGCGCTGATCAACCGGGCTCCGCTCATCCTGGCCGACGAACCTACCGGCAATCTGGACCGGCATACGGCCGCGGCAGTTGCCGATTTGCTGCTCGACCTTCACCGAGAAGAAAACACGATTCTAATTGCGGTGACTCACAGCGCGGAGCTGGCACAGCGGTTCCCGCTCCGGGCGGAGCTGCTCGATGGGCGGCTGGAGTTCGCCGAAGCGATTCGTTGAGTTCGCCGACGCGCTTCGATAGCCGCAGTTACGTGCGCGACGCCGGCTCGTCTCGGACCATCTCTTCCAGGCAGACTCGCGGACAGATCGCCCCGCGAATGTAGTCGATGAGGTGCGTGGCAACGCCTCGAATGCGCTTCTCGGCGGCCGGGTCGAGGCAGCGGCCGTCTTCATCGAACACTTTGTGTACCCCCGCGATGGAGGCCGGCCCCGGCAGCACGATCGCTCCCACATGCGAGCAAACGCTGCGCAGGTGCTCCAGCGCCTTGATGGCGCCGATCGCCCCCGCGGCGACTCCCAACAGCGCGACCGGCTTCCCACTCATCACCGACGGGAAGCCTAGGTGTTCGATCAGCAGCTTGATGACGCTGCTGTAACTACCGTGGTACTCGGGCGTGGCGAGCACGACGCCGGTGGCAGCGGTAACTTTCTCCTTCAACGCATTCATCGTTGCGGCGTCTTGTGAGCCCGGAAGGCGGAGGTCGAGTTGCGAGGGGTCGACCACCTCGACCGCGACATCATCGTGCTTGCCCAGCTCGTCCACGACGAGCGCCATGGCCTTGGCGGTATTGTTCCCTGCCCTCGCGCTGCCGATCATGGCGACGATGCGGATGGGGGTGCTGTTGTCGGGCATGCTCTTCTCCTTATGGATCGAGTCTAACGGAGGTGAGGGCATGCGAGTGCCCTCGCGCAAGCGCGGACTTCCGTCCGCGCCTCTGAAGCGTTGAAGGGCACGGTCGCGTCAGGCCGGAACGTCGGGCGGGCAGCAAAGCTTGCGTAGAGATGGGGCCTCGTGTGTTCGTGTTCATCCATCGGTATCGCTCGGCCAGGAGCGCACCAGACGGTCCAATTCCGCAAGCCGGCCGAGGAGCCCGGCGAACTCATCGAGGCGCAGCGCGTTCGCTCCATCGGAGAGCGCCTTCTCGGGCTGTTCGTGGACCTCAAAGAACAACGCGTCCACACCGGCGGCGACACCCGCGCGCGCCAGCGTCTCGATGAACTCCGGCTGGCCTCCGCTCGACGCCTGGCCGCCACCAAAGCCGCCCGCAGAGCCGCCACTGGGGTCTCCGCCGGGGCCACCACCTTGTCCGCCGCCGGGTAGCTGCAGACTGTGCGTTACATCGAGCACAACCGGGTATCCGAGTTGCCGCATGATCGGCAGGCTGCGGAAGTCGACCACGAGGTTGCCATAGCCGAAGGTCGTGCCCCGCTCGGTGAGCAAGATGCAGTCGTTGCCCGTCGAGGCAACTTTGTCGGCCGCGTAGCGCAGGTCCCAAGGCGCCAGGAACTGGCCTTTCTTGATGTTGACCGCCCGGCCGCTGCGCCCGGCTTCGACGAGCAGGTCGGTCTGACGGCAGAGGAACGCCGGGATCTGTAGCACGTCGCAGACCTGCGCCGCCGGGGCGACCTGGCGAACGTCGTGCACGTCGGTCAGCACGGGCAGGCCCGTTTGCTTGTTAACGTCAGCCAGAATCGCCAGCCCTTCTTCGGGGCCTGGTCCGCGGAAGGAGCTGAGGCTGGTGCGATTTGCCTTGTCGAAGGAGGCCTTGAAGATGACGGGCAGCTCAGCCGCCGATGCCGCTTCGCGAACCGCACGCGCCGTTGCCAGAGCGTGCTCGCGCGACTCGATCACGCAAGGGCCGGCAATCACGGCAAGCGGAGCGCCGCCGCCGATCTTGACGGAGCCCATCTTGACGGGGCCGATTTCGATCGCGTTCACGGGATCAGGAGGACGGCGCCATGGCGAACGTCCACTCCACGCCCGTGGCCGCCGGGACGGCGCGGCCGTTCGCGCTATTGCATGCTGCGCACTCGCAGGAACTGTTCAGCCTCGGCCTCTTTGCGGTCTTGGACCCGGCTCTTATGGTAGTGGTAGCCCGCCTCGACGAACGCCTGGAACAGAGGATGCGGCTCCAGCGGTTTCGACTTGAACTCGGGATGAAACTGGCAGCCCAGGTACCAGGGGTGGCCGGGCAACTCGCAAATCTCGACATACAAGGCATCGGGGGTTTCGCCTGCGACCACCATCCCCTGGGAGGTGATCGCCTCCTCGTACTCGCGGTTGAACTCGTAGCGGTGGCGATGCCGCTCGTGAATCTCGGTGCGCCCGTAGGCCCGCTCGGCGAAACTGCCCTCGGCCAGCCGGCAAGGCCAACTGCCGAGCCGCATCGTTCCCCCAAGGTCCTCGACGCCCTTCAACTCGCGCAGCTTGAAGAACAGCCGCTGGGGCGTCGCCGGGTCAAACTCGGTCGAGTGCGCCTGCTCGAGCCCACACACGTTGCGGGCATACTCGATGACCATCGTCTGCATGCCGAGACAGATGCCGAAATAGGGCACGCGCTGCTCGCGGGCATAGCGGATGGCCTCGATCATCCCCTCGATGCCGCGGGTGCCGAAGCCGCCGGGTACGAGAATGCCGTCAAGATCGCCCAACTGGTGCGCCGCCGTCTCTCGCGTGATGCCCTCGGCCTCGACCCACTCGATGCTCACCCGCAGGCTGTGCGCGAGGCCGCCGTGAAGCAGCGCCTCCTTGAGACTCTTGTAGGAATCCTCGTAGTCGACATACTTGCCGATGATGCCGATCGTAACCTCATCGGCCGGATGCCGCAGGCGGTCGAGCATCTCCTCCCAATCACGCAGGTCGCGCGCCGGCGGGTCCATGCCGAAACAGCGCAAGATGATCTCGTCGACGCTTTCCTGCGCCAGGTTGACGGGCACGCGATAGACCGAATCGACGTCGCGGGCGGCGATGACGGCCGACTTGTCGACGTCGCAGAAGAGCGCAAGTTTTTCGCGCAGCTCGCGTGACAGGTCGGTCTCGGTGCGGCACAGCAGAATGTCGGGTTGGATGC
>JAKZVK010000262.1:0-8915 GCA_047516085.1 Bryobacterales bacterium | reverse complement strand
CGCCACGGGCGTACGCCACGCCGCGAGCGGCTGCGTGGTGTGTTACGGCGCGCGGGCACGGCATGCCGTACCCCTACATTGTGAACCCGCGCTCCCCGAACTGATTTGGACTTGCCGCTTTGCTTGCTATTCATGCCGGCTCACCTGGCACCGTGGGTTGCTCTTTCGAAACGTTTCCACTGCAGCGGCGGTCACGTTGGTGCCGCCGAGATAGAGATTGCGTAGCGAGGGCATGGCCCCGAGTTGCTCTAGCCCCTTATCGCTGACGGGCGTGTCGCTCAGGTCCAAGACCGTGAGCTTGGGCAGGGCGCGCAGATACGATAGCGC
This sequence comes from Bryobacterales bacterium, assembly GCA_047516085.1. Lineage (GTDB taxonomy): Bacteria > Acidobacteriota > Terriglobia > Bryobacterales > UBA6623 > JAKZVK01. Next base: position 8,588 of record JAKZVK010000262.1, on the reverse strand, counting down.
CGCATCGTCGATCCTCTCCACTTTCCATAAGCTCAAGCGCTCGAGCTGCGCCAACTTGCTGAGCGCCTTGAGACCGGGGCCGGTGATTCGGGTCTCTCCGAGATCGAGGGAACGAAGACGTTCGAGAGCGCCGAGCTTCCGCACGCCGAGGTCGGCGACCTTGAGGCCGCGCAGGTTGAGAGACTCCAGGCTCGAAAGCGATGCAACGATGTCGATGCTGAGGTCGGTGACGGCGACGGACCAGAAGCCGGAGTTGCGCATTTGGCGTCCGCTGAGGTCGAGATGCTTGAGGCGCGGAAGCAGTTGCAGGACGCTGAGACCCTCGGCGGTCATCTTGTTAGCGCCGACGGAAAGCTCCTCCAGTTCGGTGAGTTCGCCCAGATGGACCATCCCGTTGTCGGTGACCTGGGTGAAGCTGATGTCCAATGACTCGAGCGACGCCAGCTCGGCTACGTATGCCAGGCCGGTATCGGTGATATCGGTGCCGCGCAAGCTTAGGCTCTTGATCTGCGTCCATCCGCGCAGATGGACGAGCCCCATGTCGGTGATGTGCTCGGCGGCATAGAGGTTCAACTCCGCGATTCCATCCAGCGTCTTGAGTTGATCGAGCCCGGAATCGGTGATACGGGTCAGGGAGAGGTTCAACCTGCGAAGGTGCGGCAAGCCATGGAGCCGGCTGAGATCATGGTCGCTGACCCATGTGAAGCCCAAGTCCACTTCCTGGATCTGGCTCGCGTCGTCGCGGCCAACGCGGCCTCCCTCGGCGGCCACCCAGGCAGCCACGTCAAGCTCAGATGACCCGGATGCCTCGACCGTGAAGCCTGCCAACGCCGCGACGACGGCGCATCCGAGAGCGATGGAGAGCGGTTTCATGTTGACTGTCAGCTTCCTCGCCGGGTCGGCAGGCCCGAGCCCGGGTCCCAGATGATTTCGCACTCGGGAAGGGCGGCCTGCAGTTCCGCCAAGCCCTTTTCGCTGATGAGGGTGTGGTAGAGATTCACTCGTTGGAGTTGTGGCATGGTACGGAGCTGCTCGAGACCGCGGTCAGAGACGCGGGCGCTGTTTAACTGCAGGTCAGCAAGGTTCGGCAGGGCCGCAAGATGCCGCAGGCCGTCGTCCGATACCAGAGTGTAGTCGAGATTCAAGCGGCGGAGGTTCGTCAACCTGGCGAGCGCCTCCAGCCCAGCGTCCCCCACTCGGGTGCGCGTCAAGTCGATCTCTCGCAAGGCTTGCAGGCTCTCCAGGGAACACAAGCCGTCATCGGTGAAACGGCCGTGGCGCATGACAAGCGTTTCGAGGCGGACGAGCTTCGACAGATGAACGAGGCCCAGGTTGCCGATGTCGCTCCCGCTGAGATCCAGGAACCGCAGGTTCGTGAGGCTGCTCAGATGCGCGAAGCCATCATCGGTGAGATCCGTCTGGGCGAGGCTGAGTTGTTCCAATTCCGACAAACCGGCCAGGTGCCTCGCGGTCTCGTCGGTGAGCGCGACGCCGGATAGGTCAAGGTCGATGAGCTGTCCCAACGACGTTAAGGCTTCTAACCCGTCTCCTTGCACGGCGGTGTTGTTCAAGCTGAGCTTGCGAAGCTCGGTGAGCCCGGTCAGCTCGCGCAGAGCGGAGTCGGAAACCGCCGTGTCGGCAAGATTCAATTCCCTCAGTCGAACGAGCCCGCCGAGGTGACCTGCGCCCAGGTCGCTGGTTTCCGTCGCCGAGAGGTCGAGCGCCTTCAAATGGCGGAGGCTCGACAGGTTTTGCAGCTCGGCATCCGTGACCGGCGACCCGGCCAGGGCGACCATGGTGACGTGACCGCCTAACTCCTCGACCACGCCGCCCAGGGAGCGTACCCACTCCGCGACGGCTGTCTCGTCCGGCTCTTCGAGGATGCTGACCGGCCGCGATCGAAGCCCCGGCCGAGCCGAGGAGTCCATGAACACAACGTGGCAAGCGGGCAGTGCTGCGCGCAGTGCGTCCACACCGGCCCTCGTGACACGGCTATAACGCAGGTCGACCTGCTTGAGGTGCTTGAGCGAGGCCAGGCTCTCCACGACGCTGTTGGTCGCGAAGGTGCGATAGAGGTTGAGCTCTTCGAGTTCGGCCAAGCCCCGCAAGTGAGCCAGCCCTTCGTCGGTGACATTGGCGCCCAGCAGGTTGAGCTTCCGCAGGCGGGCGGCATTCCGCAAGTGAGCGAGCCCGCGATCAGTGATGTTGATTCCTTCGAGGTTGAGTTCGGTGAGTTCGCGAAGCGGGGCCAAGTGGGAGAGGCCCTCGTCGGTCACGAGTGTGTCGCGCAGGTTGACCTTGCTGAGGCGCGGCATCTTGGCGAGAGCGGGCATCGCGTCGTCGCCGAACGACGTGTAGCTCACGTCAAGGAGCCGCAGGTCGGTGAGTCCGTCGAGCGTGGTCCCTTTGACGGCGGTGCGGCTGACGAAGAGTTCCCGTAACGTGCCGTACTTGGCGAGATGCGCGATCGCGTCGTCGTCGATCGGGATGGGGTAGCTGAAGACGGTGGCGCTGATTTGCAGCGTCTCGAGGTTGGGGAGGTCTTTGAGAAAGGTCCAGCCGTCGGCGGCGTCGCGCTTGGGGCCGTCGTCGTAGAGCTTCTTTCGCTTCACCTCCAGGGAGAAGGGCCGCGGGAATCGTCCACTGGCGTAGAGCGCCTTGAGGTGGGGCAGCCGCCCGATGCGCTGGATATCTTCGGGCGTGAAATCGGTGTCGACCAGGTTGATGGAGTGGAGTTGAAATGCGTCCGCGGGGAGGGTCGTCAGGTCCCACACGTGGCGCTGCTCGCCCGCCAGGATGACGCTGCCGCCCTTGCGCAAGACCCACTCGGCGACCGAACGATCGGGGGAGGCGGCTTGGGCTGGGGCGATGGCAGTGGCCCAGCAGAGCAGGACGGCCAAGGCGATGGCCTGTGCCAGGGTTGTAAGTCGTGATTCGTGATTCGTGATTCGTGATTCGTGAACCCCAGGCCAGCGCCCGTTGCGCGGGCAGGGATTGGGTTCGTCCTTGGCCCCCGGAAAGGATTGGGTTCGCTTCGCGCTTCGATCACGTGCTCGTGTGAGCGAGAGGGGTGGCCTGCGCCGGTTGGGCTGGGTCGGAGGGGGAGGACCTGAGTCGAGAGAGTCTCGACTCGGCGAGCTGAGAGCTTGCACCACGGCTGCCGCGATAGGGTTCGTGCCGGCTCCAGCTCCTTGCGTGACATATTGATGGGGTGAGAGTCGGTCGCAAGCCGACGATTCCGCGGCAGTTCGGTGGAATTGGGTTCGTCTTGCCCTTCGGGAATGGGTTTGTTTCGTTCCCGGTTGCCGGAGCGACGGTGGGGAGGCCGGGCAGGCGGGCACGGCATGCCGTGCCCCTACATTGTGGGACGGGGCCTGGCTGGTTTGTCCTCTTTTGTTCTCTTTTGTCCGCTTTTGCCCGCTTCCTATAGGGGGCGGTGAGAGTTCGCGATGTATGGGCGGCCCCAAGGTTGCGGGTGGGGCCGGGGGAGTTGGTTGAGTCGCCCTGTCAGGGCTCAAGAGATGTTGGTGGGGGCCGGTGGCCCTGGGCTCACGCGCAGCGCTGCCAGCGGGGCTGTTATTTGGATCACCCCTGCGGGATTCGCCGTCGTGGCCGGCGGCGCGAGGTAAGCGGGTCGCCCTGTCAGGGCTCAACAGATGTTGGTCGGGGCGGTTTTCCCGGGGTTGACACCCCGGGCTGTCATTAAGGCGCCGCTGCGCGGCTGGAGTGAATTGTGGTCGGCGTAGGGAGGTGCGCGGGCAGAAATCGTTTTCGCGGGGACGGTTCTGGCTATTAGGTGGATCAACCCTGCGGGGTTCGCCGTCGCGGCCGGCAGCGCGAGGTGAGTGGGTCGGCCTGGCGCTCGTGCGTATCCAAGTACAGCGCGCCGTTTCGAATGCTGGTGAGATCGCGGCCACGTTTTCCTCACCCACAGTATACGTGCCGATGGTGGGGGTGGCGGGGTGCCCGGCGAGGTAAGTGATTGAAAAGATGGAGGACATTAATTCTGAGAATCTGTGACTCTAGGAACCGGAACGTTGGGGCTGGCCGCGCTTCATCTCACCTCGGGAGCAGCGCCCCTCAACTGTGTGCTTAACGCAGGTGAGCGCGGATGAATTGGGTTCGATTCGTGCCTCGGTCGGCGGCACGGCGGAGCGGAAACCCCGATTGGCGACGGCTTGCCGTAGCAGGTGCACCTTCTTTGTCGTGTAGGACGCCTCGACGAGGAGTAGCAGCAAGTCGAGGGAGGTGGCCACCAGCCGGTCGCCGACGCTGAAGCGATAGGAGCGCGGGAATCTCTCCACCTTGGGCAGGAGCCACAGGGAGAAGTCGTAGGCCCTGCCGACCACGATCGCGGGCTCGTGACTTGCCTTACGTGGCATCTTTCAACAGCCGAAGAAATTTTCCCCAGGGGCTTCGCCCCTGGTAGAGGGGAAAGGGAAAAGAATCAAGGGGACACTTCCCGGACACAACGGAAACCTACGCCGTAGTCCCTGCCGACAGGTCCGTACCTGAGGCGACCAGAGCAGTGGAGGTACCTCGGATCGCCGTTGATCCAGGAGCCGCCGCGGACGACCCGAGAGCTGGTCTGCTGCGTGGGGCCGGGCGGGTCTGCTTCGGGCGAGGTCTTGTAGTAGTCCTTGTCGTACCAATCCTTGGTCCACTCCCACCCATTGCCGCTCACATCGTACAAGCCCCAATCATTTTGCGCGTATTGCGCCACGGGCGTTGTGCCCTTCGAACCGTAGTTGGCATGCTCCTTGCTGATCTCGTCTCCCCAGGGGTACTTTTTTCCTTGCTTCCCTCCACGAGCGGCGTACTCCCACTCCGCCTCCGTTGGCAGCCGGCCGCCGGCCCAATCACAGTATTGCTGTGCGTCATCCCAGCTCACCCTCACAATCGGGTGATCTGGATGTCCCCACTCCGGATTGAAACCAGGGGGAGATGGCATCGTCAGGTTCTGGTCGTCGACAAATCGGCGGTATGCCTCGACAGTCACCTCGGTCCGGCTCAGCCAAAACGATTTGGTGATCTTTGTCTTGTGGGGAGGAGGCTGTTCGTCAGGGCCGCAGTCGTCGTCCCCGGCTACGCAGCCCATTTGGAATTCCCCGTCGGGGATCTTGACGTATTCGAGCCCGCCTTTGGGTCCGTTGATGCTCGTCTCCGCGCCATTCGGGGGAGGGCTGCGCTCGATCTCGACAGGTGATGCTGACTCGGCCACCGATTCAGGCTCAGGTGGAGCAGGTGAAGGAGGTGGCCAAAAGTAAAACACAGCCAGCAAAACGACCGAAAGACCGATCAACCCGGCCGGGATCAGCCTCTTCTTCGTCTTCCAATCGGGTTTCCCCTCGTCTCTTTCTCGGGATTCATCTTTTTCTTGGGTGCCGCCCGTGGCCCGCCGCTCTGGTGCCAGGCTCTTTGCGCTCGCTTGGCCCCGGCGGCTCTTTTCCTCTTCCGCTTTATTCGGAACGAAGGTGGTGGGTACCGAAGATGTGTTCGTCGTGCTAGGAAGAATATCGTCGATCTCCTTGGAGATGCTGGCAAGAAGATCGCGCCGTTTTTTCAGCCTCTCGATGAGGGTGCTTGCATCATCGCGGGTCTCGGGATCTCGCAGACTTCTCTTGAGATCAATTAGAAGGGCGCTCTGCTGTTCAAAAGTCAGAGTGGCTGGTGTCGCGACCTGTTCCTGGAGGCGGCCAAGATAGGAGATAGGAAGTTCCGGGGGCTCTGGTAACGGGTCGGGGAGAGGCTCGGGGGAAGGAAGGTGATTGATCGCTCGAGCCAAGCGAAAGGCAGCGTCAGGGTCCCGCTGCCGGTAGTCGACAAATTGAACTGCGGAGAGGGCGGGCGGCAGCAGGTTGGTAGAGACCCCCTCCGCCACCAGAACGGGCAAGATCGGCTTGCCCAGGTCAGCAGCGTACTGGTGTTCACGGCTACAGGCCGTGGAGTTCAGCGCTTCCGGAGCCAGTGCGAAGACGAAGACTTCACAGGTGCGAATCTGTTCGAGAATCTGGCCCCACCAGGCTTGGCCACCGCTCAACTCCCGATCGAGCCAAGCGTCATGGCCCAACGCTTCGATGTCAGCCGCCAGAGTCTTGACGACGGCTTCACTTTGGCGGTTGTAGCTAATGAAATACGCTGCCATGAGCTGTCAGGAGTTGCTCGGCCGCCATGGGGCCTTGGGTTTGTCGTCAGTGCTAGAGACCGTCGAGGCGCCCGTGACGGAGATTGTAGCGTGTTTTCAGTGATCAGAAACAGCCAGAAATAAGAAACAAAAGGGGGAATGGGAATTCGTTTGCGCAGCCCTGATTCCGGCGAGCTTCGGCAAGATTGAAGTGGCTCAAGCCGGCACCAGAAGGACGTTCAAAACGCCCTTGCAGAACGGCCCAGATCGCGTAACCGGCCGTGAACGACCGGCCTATAAGCGCGTCGCGCGAAAGCCGCCTAAAGGCGACTATGTCGACATCGAGTAAACCGCATTGGGCGGACAGAGGCCCATAGGCTCGTGACGACCTCCGCCGGATCCTGCGCGGCGAAGCCATGCTTCGGTCGAAGCTACTCGGCGCGTCGCCGTTTTTCCATCGCCCCTTTCAGGGCTCCCATCGCAAAAGAGTTGAGTACCCAGGGTTTCGCCTGGCGGCTTCACCCTGGGCTAACATCCAACGCCGCTTCGCGGCTGGGAGTTAGTTTCCGGTCGGGGTTCGCTTGGCCGGAGGGGGAGTACGGCTAGGCGCTTCTTGGGCGGACGGAGGGGACCGCCCCCACGAGTGGCATTAACCAGGCACATGGGTCACTTTATGCCAAGAACATAGGTAACACACGGTCCATCGCCTTGCTATTCAAGGCTTGTTCCGGTGAACACAGCGTTCGGCGAGTCCACGACGCGGGTACGACGCTACTTGTAAGTTCAAAGCGAGGTTCGCCGTCAAGGCGGCCGCAAAGGCGAACCGGACCGAGCATCGAGATGAGTCTCGACGCGGCAGGCTGCGGCCCGCGCCACATTTCGACCGGCTAGCAGCCCGTGGTAGACGTGTGCCCTGGGGACAGTCAGCCCTTTTTCGCGCTCAGACGCCGTTGTAAGTTGTTGATTCCAAGACGGCGCGAAAAAGGGTGACAGTCCCCGAAGTGAGGCATCGTACTTCTGCCACGGGCTGCTAGGCCTAGCGGGCACGGCATGCCGTGCCCCTAGGTTTCGGCTGTTGGGGCGGGTGTTGGTTCCGGGGCCAGGCGGTCGAGGAGGGAATTGAGGTGGCCGAAGACCTGCTTGGGCTGCCACTCGGCCTCGTGCGACCATTCCAGTTGGCCCTGGGGCGAGAAGTTGGCGCCCGGGGTGTCGGCGACGAAGCCCATCAGTTCTTCCGCGTTGACCTTCGAGTCTTCGCGAAAGCGTACCGTCCAGCGGTTGCGGCGGCGCTCGATGGCCGCGATCCGCATGCGCTCGGCGCGCGACTTGATCAGGCCGTAGTGGATCAGGTTGAGGACGGGCTGCGGCAGCGAACCATAACGGTCGCGCATCTCCGCGGCGGTGCGTTGCGCCTCTTCGTCGGTCCGGATCTCCGCCAAGCGCTTGTAGGCCTGTAAACGCTGTGTCTCGTCGGCAATGAAGTCCGGCGGGATGTGGACGTCGAGCTGTAGCCGCAACGAGGCGTGCACGGCTTCTTCCACGTCCTCGCCCTCGAGCTTGCGGACGGTCTCATCGAGCAGGCGGCAGTACGTTTCAAATCCCACCGCGGCGATCTGGCCGTGTTGCTCGGAGCCCAGCAGGTTCCCGGCTCCGCGAAGCTCGAGATCCAGAGCGGCGATCTTGAACCCCGAACCCAACTCACTGAACTCCTTCAACGCTGCCAGACGCTTGCGGGCCGGGGATGAGAGTTCCGCGTTCTCGTCCACCAGCAGATAAGCGTAGGCGCGGCGATTGGACCGGCCCACGCGGCCCCGTAGCTGATACAACTCGGCCAGCCCGTAGCGGTCGGCGTTGTGCATCAAGATGGTGTTTGCCAAGGGGATGTCGAGGCCGTTCTCTACAATCGTCGTAGAAAGGAGCACGTCATACTCGTGCCGCATGAACTTGAGAATCACCTTCTCAAGTTCCTTGTCTGCCATCTGCCCGTGTCCGACCCCGATTCGAGCCTGGGGAACCAACTCGTGCAGGTAGGAGGCGATCTCCCAGATGTTCTCGACCCGGTTGTGGATGAAGTAGACCTGACCCGCGCGGCTGACCTCGCGCTCGATCGCGGTGCGAATGATGGCGTCGCCGGTTGGAGCAACAACGGTCTGGATCGAGAGCCGATCCCGGGGCGGGGTCTGGATGACCGAGATATCCCGCAGGCCTACCAACGACATATGTAGAGTACGGGGGATCGGTGTCGCTGTCAGGGTCAGCACGTCGACGTTGTGAGTGATCTGCTTGAGCCGCTCTTTGTGGCGTACGCCGAAGCGCTGCTCCTCGTCGATTACCAGGAGGCCCAGGTCGGCGAAGGTGACGTCCTTCGAGAGCAAGCGATGGGTGCCGATCAAGATGTCCACTTTTCCCGCGGCGACGCGCTCGAGAATCTCCTTTTGCTGCCGCGCGGAGCGAAAGCGGGTGA
>JAKZVK010000261.1:0-5403 GCA_047516085.1 Bryobacterales bacterium | reverse complement strand
GTTCATGCTCCATTGTGGAAAACCGAGCCGGGCGAAAACCGCCTGCGCGAGTTGAAATCGATAAAACCTGCGGTGAACCCTAAAGTGGTGATACCGCGCCGGTTACGCAGAGCAGCCAAGGCGTTAGCCGGACACTACTGTAAGCAGCTATGGTTAATCCTGCCCGAATCGAAGTCCAAATTGCAATGCAGGTTTCAACGTACCGAAGTTCCTAACCCCCCCGATGGATCGGTAAGTTTCGGTCGGAGACGACATCCTCTCTATGACGGTCAGCCGCGCGGGTCAACCCGAGAGAGGCGCACCCGAGCCCGGCACGCTTGCAACTCTTCACCGTACCGAATCGCCGCTGGGTGCGCAACTTTTGGATGTACGCTGGGTTTCATGGGAGAAGGAGCGCCGCTGAGTACGGGCCGAAAGGTAGCTCGTCGAAAAGTACCTCACCGAGCCGATCTGATAGATACCGAGCTCCCGGACGGCAGGCGACGAACGATGGAAGACGCAAATCATCACCCTGGGCTTTTTGGTGGAGCGGATCGCATGAAACGAACTCATCAAATCAACATTCATCAGATCATTGGCGCCGCCGGGCTGATCGGGCTCGCGTTGGCGTTGGCCCCGTTTGTGGGTCCCTTGCGGGCCCAGGAGACGATCGACGATGAGTACGCCGATATCGGCGTACCTCACGCGGAGTGCTCTTTCTTCACCGCAAAACGGGAGCAGATTCTCAAGGTCGGCCTCGACGCCGACCTGTTGGCCATGTCGCAACGCTCGAAGTGGACCGCGGGCGTCGTGGCAGTCTTGCCGAAAAGTCTGCCGTTCCGTAGCCGCGCGGCGGTGAACAGCGCGTACGCGAGCGGGTCGATTGACGACCGCGTTTTCAGCCGGCTGAATGCTGAAGGCGTGTCCCCGGCGCCGCCGGCGACCGACACGGCGTTCCTGAGGCGGGTCACTGTGGACCTGACCGGCCGTATTCCTACCGCCCAGGAAGTGATCCAGTTCGTCGCCGACCCCTCGGCCGACAAACGGGCGCGCGCGATCGATCGGCTGCTGGCGACCCCGCAGTGGGCGGATCGCTGGGCGATGTTCTTCGGAGACCTGCTCCGCAACACAGTGGTGACCGCGCAGGTGAACCGCTATCCCGACGGCCGCGACGCCTTTCACTTGTACCTGCGGGACTCGATGCGGGCCAACAAGCCCTACGACCAGATGGCCCGCGAGATTCTGGTCTCGAGCGGGGCCAATGACGGGCGCTACTATCCCGAGGAGTTCGGTAGCTACCAGCAGTTCGTGGATGTCACCGAGGACTACGAAGGCAATCCGGTCACGCCAACCCCGTCGAGCTACATCGTGGGCGGGCTGACCCGAGGAGGGCCGCTGCATGACACCTGGGACGCCATGGCCAACAACGTCGCGCGGGACTTCCTGGGCATCAGCCAAATGGATTGCATCCTGTGTCACGACGGCGATGGACACCTCGACTCGATCAGCGTTTGGGGGGGACAGGCGAAGCGGCTCGAAGCCTGGCAGTTGGCGTCGTTCTTCGCCCAGACCGTGCTCACCCGGCCGCGCCGAATTCCACAGCCGCCTGACGGCGAGAGGCCTGCTCGGGCGCGCTGGTGGGTCGTTCGTGACTCGAGTGAAATCCTCAACCGCCGGGGCCAGCCGCTCGAGTTGCAGTACACGCTCAACACCACAACCGGGAACCGGCCCTCACGGCAGCCCGACGACGCCGGCGGCGCCACCACAGTCGCCCCGGTTTATCCCTTTGGTGGCGCCGCTCCCAAAGGGGGCGAGTCGCGGCGCGAGGCGGTGGGACGTGCACTCACCGAGGATATTCAGTTCTCCCGCGCCATCGTCAACTACATCTGGAGAGAATTCTTCGGCCGCGGGATCGTCGAGCCGCCGGACCAGTTTGACCTGGGCCGTCTGGACCCCGACAATCCTCCCCCGGACCCGTGGGCGATCCAACCCTCTCACCCGCGCCTGCTACAGAACCTGGCCGAGTCATTCGTGGCGAACGGCTACGACATCCAACGGCTCATGCGCGATATCACGAACTCCCGTGCCTATCAGCTCTCCTCCCGTTACGACGGCGAGTGGAATGCCGGCTACGAGCCACTGTTTGCCCGCCATCAGGTGAGGCGGCTGGACGCCGAGGCGATCCACGATGCCTTGGTTACCTCCAGCGGCATCTTTCAGCCCTATTTTGTTTCGCGCTCTCTGGGGCCGATCATCTTTGCCAAGCAGTTCCCGGACGTGCAGTTTCTCCCCCGTGCACCAAGGCGTCAGCGCGATCGAGCGTCGGACGAAGCAAACTTGACCTTCGCCGCTTTCGGGCTGCTCGAAGCTTACCTGCGAGGCGACCGGGAACAGACCCCGCGCAGCAGCGAAGCGACGATTATTCAGGCGTTGCACCAGATGAACAGCCCGCTGGTGCTGGAACGTGTCAAGGCGTCCCGGCAAGACGGCATACTGGCGGCGGCGTTGAACGAATCGGATGCCGCCGTGGTGACAATTCTTTATCTGCAGGTTCTGAGCCGCTATCCCACGCCCGACGAACTAGCCGCCGGGCTGGCCTTGCTCGTAAGTGGCGACCGCACCCAGCAGGCCGAGGACTTGATGTGGAGTCTCTACAACAGCGTTGAATCCATCTTTAACTACTAGTTTCAAGCCAACAAGGGGCCATCTCATGAACGAGCGAGACCGTTTTCATAAGTTGATCGAGAAGCATCCGCATCCACACGTCAGCTTTCATCAGCGTCCGCACGCGACGCGGCGGCAGTTCTTTCGCATGGTCGGTGGAGGCCTGTCGGGGTACTTCTTGGGCGGGCCATGGATGCCTTCCGAAGCCCGAGCGATGGGGAGCGTCGAGCCGAAGAACACCGCGAAGCAGATGATTTTCATTTTCCTTTCAGGCGCTCCCAGCGGCGTCGATACCTTCGATTTGAAGTTTCTCGATGGTGTCACGCCCACGGACTTCGCTCCGGAGACGATCAACGGAATTGAATTCCCGACAGGGCTCTTGCCCAACACCGCTCAGATTCTCGACAAGCTGGCGATCATCCGCTCCGGGCTGTCGTGGGCGTTGGCTCACAATCTGGCGCAGACCTGGTTCCAGATCGGCCGCAATCCGACTTCGGCGCTCGGCGGCGTGTCTCCGCACTTCGGGAGTGTGATTGCCCGTCATACGGACTCGGAGCGCCGTCCCGACCAGATCTTCCCTTCGTTTATCGCGCTGAATGCGCAGAACGCCCCTGGGGCCGGTTACTTCCCGGCCGAGTTCAGCCCCTTCAAGACGGTGCCGAGCGCCGACGGGCTTGCCAACACTAACCATGCCGACGGTCAGGCACGCTTTGAAAAGCGTTGGGACCTATTGCAGACGATCGATGCTCCGCTGCGCGGCGCCGATTCTCCTCTGGGCAGCTCCGTCGCGGGCATGAGCGAGTTCTACGACAGCGCGCGGGACTTGATGTTCAACCCGGTCGTGGGCGACGCCTTTAGCTTTACCGACGAAGAGAGCGCCGCATACGGCGGGACGGAACTCGGCAACGCCTGTTTGCTTGCCAAGAAAATCGTTGCGGCTGACCAGGGCACCAAGGTCGTTCAGGTGACGCATGGCGGTTGGGACCATCACCAGGGCATCTACGACCGCAACGAGGTCAACGGCCGCGACGTGGGCGACAATCTCTACGCCCGTTGCGGGGAGCTCGATCCGGCTCTCTCGAAGCTCGTCACCGACCTGGAGGCCGACGGTTTGCTGGACGATACTCTGGTTCTCGTTTGTGGTGAGTTCGGCCGCACCACCGGCGTGCTCACGAACGATCGCAATGGCCGTGATCACTATTTGCAGATGTTCTACGTGATGGCGGGCGGGGGGGTCAAAGGCGGCACGGTGATCGGCGAGACGGACCCGACCGGCTCATTCACCATCGATCCCGGCTGGTCGCGGTTCCGGGACATTCGGCCCGAGGACATGGAGGCCACGGTTTATTCGCTGCTCGGCATTGATTGGACCACGGTGCTGACGGACGATCCCTTGGGACGCGGATTCTACTACGTGCCCGAATCCGACAAGGACATCTACGGACCGGTTCACGAGGTGTGTGGTTAGACCGTGATACCCCCGAAAACGTAGGGGCCCGCTTGAATCACGCCTGCGTGAACTCCATGCCCGTAAAGCTAACCACCGATTGCTCGTCGATGTTCCACTGCTCGTAGCTCAATACGCGCCCTCGCACGGCCTTCACCGACGCAAGAAAAGTGTAGACCGGCGAATAGCCACACCAGCGTAGATCGTCTAGGTTGGGGTGGACCAGTTCGTAGAAACCTTCGGCATTCCCGGCACAGACCTCCCGTAGCCGGGCTTCGTCCCGCGCGCGGACCTCTTCGAGCGGGCCCTGCTCGGACTTCGCGATGAAGTCGTCTCCGTAGCGCCGTCCGATATGCGCCAGGTCAATGCCGAGGATCCACACCAAGCGGTCGCGATGCTGCTCGGCCATCTCGCCGAGGGCGTCGAAGAAGCGCCGCACGGTTTCATTCTTCTCGGGCGCCTTGTGGCTGAAGAGGCTCTCGGCGAGAGGGCCGCAGAGGATGGGCACGACCTTGACGTCCGGCTTGTTGAGCGCGTGCTGTAGGAAGACGCACTGAAACTCGATGGAATGCTCGGTGGCGTGGCAGTAGTCCTCCATAACGACGGAGTCCGGCGCGCGCTGTTCCAGCCAATTAACCAGGCTACGGTCAGTCTCGAGCCGTCCGAGGGGAGTGACATAGCTCTTGCGCGTCAGCCCGAACTTCTCAGGCTCGCCGTAGTGCGACGTGCCCAGAATCACGAAGGTCTTGTCGGCGTAGCCCGGGCGCAATCGGCTGTAGGCCGCGGCGTAGCTCTTGAATCCGCCGTGTGGGCTGACGTGGGGTGCGGCTAGAGCGACCAGCGAGTCGGTTTCCGTTGCGGAAGGTTTGAGGCCGGCGCCGTACTCGCGAAGCTGTTGGCGTAGCGGCTCGGGCTCGTCCGGATAGGCGGCGCCGGCATGGGACGCGGGGCGGTGGTCGGCTTCGGCGAACTCACGATGCTTGCGGTCACGCATCTGGTGAAACTCTTCGGTCTCGACGAACCCGCACTCTCGCAGGGTCTTGGTCAGGTCGCGGCCGGCTTCCCCGGCGCCGAGATCGCCCGTCGCTTGAACGAGACGGGCCTGCAAGTCGAGCTCGGTTTTCTGCCCGTCTAACAGGACTAAAGCCTGCGCCAGGATCGGCGGCACAATGATCATCGACTCGGTGTAGCGAAACGGATCGCGGATGAACAGCCCCGGCTGCTCGGCTACAGGCGAGGGCATAATGTCGAGCTCTCGACGGAGGCGGGGGAGAGGTTTGCTCATCGCGGATTGGACGGGCTGGGTATCAACA
>JAKZVK010000260.1:0-3088 GCA_047516085.1 Bryobacterales bacterium | reverse complement strand
ACTGGTCGGCACCGATTCTCACACGACCATGATCAACGGCCTCGGCGTGCTGGGTTGGGGCGTCGGCGGCATCGAGGCCGAGGCGGCGATGCTCGGCCAGCCGGTATCGATGCTGATCCCTCAGGTGGTCGGCTTCAAGTTAACCGGGCGCCTGGCGGAAGGCTCCACCGCCACCGACCTGGTGTTGACCGTCACACAGATGCTGCGCGCCAAGGGCGTCGTCGGCAAGTTCGTCGAATTCTTCGGCAACGGATTGGAAGGGCTGCCGCTGGCCGACCGGGCCACGATCGCCAATATGGCGCCCGAGTACGGCGCAACTTGCGTGATCTTCCCCGTCGACGACGAGACGCTCACCTACCTGCGCCTCACGGGACGGGACGCTGAGCAAGTCGCCCTGGTCGAGGCCTATGCCAAGGAACAGGGCATGTTTCGTTTGGCGGGCGGGCCCGAGGCCGTCTACACCGATACGCTCGCACTCGACATGGGCGACGTCGAGCCCAGCCTCGCGGGCCCTAAGCGTCCGCAGGATCGCATTCCACTCGCGGCGGCGAAGCAGGCGTGTGAGAAGGCGGTGGACGACGTTCTCGCGGCTCGGGGCGGTGGAGGATCCGGCGCGGACGCCGGCAGTGGAGCGGTGGCCGTCGAAGCCTGGCCCATGGTCGCGATCAAGGGAGGCGAACACGAACTACGCCATGGGGCGGTGGTGATTGCCGCGATTACGAGTTGCACCAACACGTCGAACCCGGCGGTGATGCTCGGCGCCGGATTGGTGGCCAAGAGGGCGGTCGAGCGCGGCCTGCAGGCGAAGCCTTGGGTCAAGACCAGCTTGGCGCCGGGATCGAAGGTGGTCACCGAGTATTTGAAGAAGTCCGGTCTCGACCACTACCTCGATTTGATCGGATTCAACCTTGTCGGCTACGGTTGCACGACGTGCATCGGCAATTCCGGCCCGTTGCCGCCCGAGGTGTCGGCGGCGATCGAGGAAGGCGATCTGGTTGTCGCTTCGGTGCTGTCGGGCAATCGCAACTTCGAAGGCCGGGTGCATCCGGAAGTGCGCATGAACTATCTGGCGTCGCCGCCGTTGGTCGTCGCCTATGCTCTGGCCGGACGCACGGACATCGACATTGTCAACGAACCGATCGGCGACGACCTCAAAGGCAAGCCGGTCTACCTGCGCGACCTTTGGCCGTCGCAGAAAGAGATTCACGACACCATCGAGTCGACGGTCGATTCAGAGATGTTCCGCAGCAGCTATAGCGAGGTATTCACGGGCGACGCTCACTGGAGCGCGCTCGACGCAACGGCGACGGATCTCTTCGCCTGGGACCCCGATTCCACCTACGTCAAGCATCCGCCGTACTTTGAAGACATGGAGCCGGAACCCGGCGCGGTTTCCGACATTCAGGGCGCGCGGGTACTGGCGTTGCTGGGCGACAGCGTGACGACCGACCATATCTCGCCCGCGGGCGCCATCAAGACCGACAGCCCGGCCGGACACTACCTCGTCGAGCGGGGTGTCGAGCCCAAGGACTTCAACTCCTACGGCTCGCGGCGTGGCAACCACGAAGTGATGATGAGGGGCACGTTCGCGAACATTCGATTGCGCAACCAGCTTGCGCCGGGCACCGAGGGCGGTTGGACCGAGCATCTGCCGGCCGGCGAGCAGATGTCGATTTTCGAGGCGGCGATGAAGTACAAAGACGCCGGCGTTCCGACGCTCGTGTTGGCAGGAAAAGAGTACGGCTCGGGCTCCTCGCGCGATTGGGCCGCCAAGGGACCGAGGCTGTTAGGCGTGCGCGCGGCGATCGCGGAGAGCTACGAGCGCATCCACCGCTCGAACCTGATCGGCATGGGCGTGCTGCCGCTGGAGTTCAAGCCCGGGGAGAATGTCGACTCCCTCGGCTTGACGGGCCGCGAGACGTATGACATCGAAGGGCTCGGGGACGGTTCGGCTAAGGAAGTGTCTGTCACCGCGACACCCGACGGCGGGGGGGCTCCGGTTGAGTTCAGGGCGACCGTTCGGATTGATACGCCGCAGGAAGTGCTGTATTACCAGAATGGCGGGATCTTGCAGTATGTGCTGCGGCAGATGGTGAAGGGGTAGATGAAGCGGAACTGGCTCGGTCGAGGCCGATGAAGAAATACGCAGTCGTAATTGAGAAAGGCCCCAACAACTACTCCGCCTTTGTGCCCGATCTGCCGGGCTGCATCACAACGGGGTGTACTGTTGAAGAGATTGAAGAAAACATCCGCGAGGCGATCGAACTGCATCTCGAAGGCATGCGAGAAGACGGCGAGCCGATTCCCGAGCCGACGACTCTTACCCGAGAGGTAGAGATCACCGCGGCATAGAAGTGGGGGCGCCGCCGACGGCCGTAGAGTAACGGTTCTTACCACCGTAGCGGAGGCACGTTCCCGCCCAAGACATTTTGACGGATGCTAGCCGACCAAGCTCGATGGGATGAAGAGGACCTGAAGCAGCTGGGTCTGTTGACGTGAAAGGTCGTCCCTAGACGGTTACAGCGACGAGGGGCTGTTCGGAAACCTGCACATCCTCAGGAACTGGTTCGCCGTCCTCGATCAATTCTTCGACGATCATCTGGACCACCTCGTCGATGTGCTTCAGAGCTTCTCCTTTGGTGCGGCCCCAAGTGGCTGCACCCAGCTTCGCCAGCGCCGGGCAATGCGCCGACCACGCTCCTTCATCGGGCTCAACGACGACCTTGAAAACGTAGGATTTCATGTTGGTCGAATCAGGCGTGAATCTCGAATCTTCGGATAACCGGATCCAGCGTTTACTGACTCAAATTTATCATTGCAGACAGAGGGGCATTCAAACCAATCGAGCACGAGTACGAGTTGGGAAGCGCCCCTGAGTTCGGAGTTCATCCGTGCGATGAGGGCGCCGTCCCTAAGCGCAGCCGCTTGACGCTTCGTTACTCTTCCCACGCCCTTTCAGGGCTTCCGACGGGGGAGTTTCGATACACGGGGTTCCGCCTGACGGCTTCACCCCGTGCTAACATCCAACGCCGCTTCGCGGCTCTCTGCGTGCCAGCAGAGCGGCATGCCGCGCCCCCACATTCAAAGC
>JAKZVK010000259.1:0-9300 GCA_047516085.1 Bryobacterales bacterium | reverse complement strand
TTATGGTGCTTACACGAAGGCAGTTTGTCACAAGCTCCGCCGGGCTGGGCGCTGCGTCGCTGCTCGGCGCTGAACGCGCCAGAGCCGCCGGACGTGCTGGAGCTGCACGTCCTGGAACTACAGAAAATGGTTCGTCCATTCTCGAACAGGTGCGCGACGGCCGGCCGCTCACCGACATCGACGTGATCGATGCCCACGCGCACATCGGCGGCGTGATGGAGGGTGGCAACCTGCCTGTCGGTGTCGGAACGCTCATCGGCGCGATGGATCGTTGCGGCATCAACATGTCACTCTTTAGCAACTCGACCGGAATCAGCGCGGCGACTGCCGCGGTCTACCATGCCGCGCACACAGCCGCCGCCGCGGCCGTCAGAGCCCACCCGGACAGGCTGCGGGCCTACGTCGTCTTCCACCCCAACCTGCTCGACGCTTCGCTCAAGGAATCCGAGCATATGGTGGAAGCGGGCTCACCTTTCGTGGGATACAAGCTGCATGGCGTGAGCCACGACTATCCCGTCGATGGGCCGAACTACCGGCGCGCGTACGAGTTCGCCCACCGCCACAAGCTCCCGGTCCTGTTCCATGTCAAGAGCAGCCACGGAGCGGAAACCCCGACGCTCAACCATGAGCCGTTGCCGGTTGTGCTGTCACGCGTGCTCGCCGAGTTCACCGGCATGAAGCTGATCATTGCTCACTACGGCCGCAGTGTGACCGACTGGGCCGGATTCACGGCCAAGCACTCCAACGCGTTCATGGAAACGGCCGCCTCGGGCGTGCCGTATCGCGTCGTGGAGCGTACCGTGGCCGCCGCGGGGCCGGACACCATCTTGTTTGGGACCGACTCGACCTACCTCAGCCCCGGTGCTCAGTTGGCGAAGGTGGGGCTCGCCGATATAGAGGAAGAAGATAAGAAGAAGATTCTGGCAAGGAATGCGCGGCGGCTGTTTGGTGCCGCGTTGAATGCCGGCCGGCTGAAGGGTTGACTGCCCAAATGTGGCTCGCCCCTGACCGGCACCTGAACCTAGATACTCCGTTTGAGATGGACTCCCGATCTTTTCTGGGGCCTTGAGCATCCCTCCTGACGCGGGTGCGAACCCGATGCAGATATCTAGGACTCGCGTCGGCTGCCGGAGGCTAGGCTAGGATGAACCCATGAGGCGCATCGTTGTACTGTTGCTGCTCGTTGGTATTGCGCTCATCGGCGTGTTGGCCTATGACGACCCGAGGGTACAGTGGCGAGCAAGCCTGACGGCGAGCAAACTCCAGGGGGAGCTGCCGTGGCTCGGATGGGGAGACCTACTGTTAGGATTCCTGCCAACCCAATGGAGGCATGGCTACAATCCGAACCCCGACATTGACATCACACTTAAGCGAACGGGAGATGAAGCATGCCCCGCTCTCTGGCAAACCACCGTCGGCTCGTTCTGGGCGCCGAACGAGAGCCGCGCCGAGGTTGCATGGCCGATTCATGAGCAGGTCGACAAGCATGTGTACGAGAAGGATCTCGTCGTCATCCGGCCCGGCGACGTGGTGCTTGACGTTGGCTCCCATCTCGGCACCTTTACGCGGCGGGCACTCCAGTTGGGCGCTGCGCAAGTGATCGCATTCGAGATCGGTCCGGGTAGCATTGCTTGCTTCAGCAAAACGTTCGAAGAAGAGCTCGCGGCCGGAAAGGTTCGCTTGGTGCAAGCGGCGGCGTGGGAAGAAGTAGGCACGCTGGAACTTCGAGGCTCAGGGATGGGCGGGACAGTGATGCCTTTCGCTAGCGGCGAACACACCACCCTGAGCGTACCGGCCACTACGATCGATCTTCAGGTTCGCGAACTCGGTTTGGAGCGGGTCGATTTCATCAAGATGGACATCGAGGGTTCCGAACGTCACGCGCTGAAGGGAGCACGGGAGACGATCTCGCGGTTCCGGCCCCGTCTCGCCATTTGCGCCTATCATCGTTGGGACGACGTGCTGGCCGTGCCCCAAACCATCTGGGGGATCAGCCCGGGCTACCAGATACTGAATCGCAGGACGGAACAGCTTTACTTCTATCACCCCTGACATGCCTGCGTGGGGCGGGCGGCTTCTGTTCGCGTCTGTAACTGAAACATACGTGCCGGTTTTTCATGGGGAGCCGCGTGCCACCGAAGCAACCGAGCAATGCGAGTGAGGGGTCAATCCGCGGCCCGATGGCTTTGAGGCTGCGCACCCGTCACTACCCTGGGCTGGCCTTAGTCTAGAGACCTTCGAGTGGCATCAAGGTTCGTGCCGGACCGCTCCCTTACGGTCACGGCTCGGTTTCTTCAGTCCAACGGCACTGAGATGTGCTCGTGGATCGGCTGGCGGGCGTTGTTGTCTTCCGGGCTCTGGCGGCGGGCGGATGCCGTGATGGTCTGGGCCGACTCGTCAGCCTTGAAACGCAAGAAACGCCGCTCGGCTTCCGCCGCGCTTTCTTCATCGCCTAGGCCGCGGTAGCACAGAATGCGCGTGTAATACATCTGCAAGTCTTCGGGGTCGATTTGCGCTACCCGGTCGAGCATGGCCAGTGCCTCCTCATACCGGCGCTGCAAGCGGTAGATCAGCGCCATCTGGTTCAGCACGACGCGGTCGCGTGGGTATTCAGCCGCCACCGTCTCCAGCGACGCAAGCGCTGCGTCGTAGTCCCCATCAGCCTTCTGCGCCAGAGAGCGGAAGAAGTGGATGCGTCCCAGCGAGTCGTCAATGCCGAGGGCCCGCTCGAGGTAGGGCTTCGCGGCGTCGGTTTGGCCTTCCCGGATTAGGGCGCGAGCAACGTTCAACCAGCCGTCAGCGAAATCAGGACGCGCTTCGGTCACCCGCAGGAAGGCGTACTGCGCGCCCCTCAAGTCTCCCTGTAGCAGAAGGCCGATCCCGTAATCATTCCAGCGCTCGTAGTCGTCCGAGGCGATCGCCGGACCCCACTTCGTGGGCGCCTGATCAAGTCGCAACTTGGCCGTGTCTTCGGCAAGCGTTACAACAGGCAGCGACGGAATGCGATCGCGAATCTTGCCGGAGACGTTCTTCGGGATGTCGGCTGGCGAGAAGGTAAACTGCCTGTCGTCATAGTCCTTTCCGAACGGAGCGTGGTCGTTCGCGACGGGCTGGCCTGCGTAGGAGAACTGCGTGTAGTAGTGCGAAAACTTGCGGTAGTTGAGCTTGGCGTGTAGCCGAATCGGCCCGCGCGCGCGATCGGGAATGCGGAGCCGGAAATGGGCGACGTCCGCCGCGCCGGGAGGAATCTGGCGAACGTATAGCGCGGTGCGCGCCTGGAAAGCATTGCGCTTGTTGATCGGATTGCCGTGTGCGTCGAGCAGCATGGCGCGATAGAAGTGTGCGCCCTTCTCCACAGGCCCCTTGCCCTCGTCTTCGATCAGGCCGCTCCAGAAGACTGGACGATCGTCGGCGTCGGTGGCCTTCAGTTCGAGCCAGACATCGAAGGAATCGACGGTGCCACCGGGGAAAAAATGTCCGACGCCGCGCGTGCGCACAACCACGTCCACCCGGACCGTATCGCCCGGCGAGAAGGAGGCCTCGGAGCGGTCGATCGGCGCGGCAATGTCTCCGACTTCACGCAAGACGGCGGGCGCCCCGAATGACGCACTCTCCTCGCCGACCGCAAAGCCGGTGGCGAGCTGTGGCGCATCCGACGCCCGTCGGCGCATGGCCGGCGCGGCGGCATCCTCCACCACCGGCGACACGGCAAAGATATCCACCGAGACGATGTCGTCTTGTAGGAACTCCGTGGTGACCCGAAGCTGCTCATCGTCCTGATTCACAAACGGAACCGCCGTGTTCGCCGCCGGAAAGCGGTGTGAATGGATGAAGCCTCCACGGCTCCCCGGGTCGTCGGAGCGCACCAGGGGCATATGGCAATCGGCGCAACTCATCGGTTGCTCGGGATAGTAGAACGACCGCGCGCCCTGGCCTGAGACGCCGCTCGCTTGCCAGGCATCGTACTCATTGAAGCCGCGGAACCAGCGGTAGTTGTTGACCGGCACATCGAGATGAACCTTGTGGCACGTCGAGCAGAACTCGGCGCTGTCGAGCCGCATGAAGGGCTTCAAGAACGCGCGCCGGTGCGCCGCCGGAGCCGTATTTACGACATAATCATGCACGGCGCGGATGATGGGGTTGTCGCTCGCCATCATTTCATGCAGTGGCGGATACTCGATCGTAAAGCCGCCGTTGCCCATCGTGTCGGCGACATTGACGATCGAGTGGCACGAGACGCAGCCGAGTCCGGCTTGGGCCTCGGGCGTGTCGATTTGCTCTTTCGCCGGTTGCTCGAACCGGCCGTTGAAGAACATGGCATGGTCGTGGCAGCCGGCGCACCACTTCGACGACTCGACGCCGGCCGTCTCCTGCATGTATTCGATGGCCTTGCGATAGAACTGATTGTTGAACGACGAGAAGTGGTGCATCGAGCTGTTCCACTGCTCGTAGGCATCTTTGTGGCAGTCACCGCAGACCTTCGAATCGAGGAAAAAGCCCGAGGGGATCAAGCCGCCGGTGTTGGTGTCGGCGCTGGAAGGAAAGAAGGGACTGTCCGCGCCACCGCCCTCGTATTCCATCGAGGCCGGAGCCATCGCCGGGTTGACGATACGGTCGCCTTCGATCGGAAACCAATGCAGGCGCAGCCAACTGCTCGCCGGCAGCAGCACACCCATCGCGATTGCCGCGCAGAGCGACCAGGCCCATCGCCGTTGCACGCGAAACGCCCGCGGCAGAAGCAGCAGAGAACCGATCAGCCCCAACGCGCCATGCGCGACGACCATGGCCATATTCGGAATCGTCGCGCCGACGACGCACAGCACCAGCCCGAGGGCGCCGCAGGATGAGAGCACCGCAAAGGCCAAGCGCGAATCCCGGCGCAAGCGATGCACACCCTCGTTCGAGCCGAACCACAGCGCGGCCAAGAGAGCGACGCCGAGGCCAACGTGAACAAGGACGTTCGCGACGTAGAGGATGCTGGCGGTCGGATAGGCCCAGATCCAGCCGGCGTTGAGGAGCAACAGCAGAAACCCGGCGGCGAGGGCTCTTGGTCGATTCATGGCTGGTGGAGAGGACGGATCAATCGCAAGGCGGGCCGGTTGATGTAGGTATCGAGATACTCGCGGTGCAGGGGCCCTTGGGGGTAGTGCTCGTCCGGCCCGTACGGGTAGCTCGTCATGCTGTGGAACGGCAGCGGCTCAACGCTATCGCCGAAGGCCGTGTTCGACTCGTGCTCTTTGGCCCAGCCGTCAACGAACAGCAGGAAGTCGCGCCGCCAGCCCGGCGGCGGCTTGCCCGTCGCGGCGAAACGCAGCGTCAGCTCGTCGCCCGCACCGAGGATCACATAGCGGTCGTCAATCTGCTCGATCAACTCGTTCACGCGGCCGTAGGCGGTGTAGTTGCCCAGCGTCGGGTTCCACGCTGACGTGGGGCGCACGCGGGCGTAGTTGAAGCTCTCCGGCTCGGTTCGCTGCGGGTGGGTGTGGTTTTGCGAGAAGCCGCGGAAGCGCAGCTCCGATCGCGCGAGGGCGAGTTCAGGCAACGCCGCCTCGGGCTCGCCGACCCCTGTCGCCGCGAAGATCTCGTCCCAGTAAAGGCACATGTTGGTGACGATGCGAATCTCGCGCGAGGCGGAGAGGAACTTGCCGCTGAGATCGACCACCATCGTGCGAGGCCGGCCGCCAGGCAGACCCAGGTCCTCGATAACGGTTTGCCACTGGCCACGTCCGTCTTTCACCTGCACGTAGGGCGGCTCGATGGCACGGTTCTGCGAGGCTGCGACGATCGTGCTGGCGTCGGCCCAATCGACCCAGCCGGTAAGGAACAGCATCGCGTCGTCGCTGTCACGCAGGCCGGGGAAGTCGAGCGTGAGCCAGTGCCGTTCGGCCCGGTTTCGGAAGGTACGCTCGAAGCCGTCCACATAGCGGCCATCACGTTGGGCAAGCCGCGCGAGCACGTCCCGGCCGCGATGGTCGCGCGCCGACGAAGGCGCTACTTTCTGCCCGCCGGCAACGCCAAACAAACGAAACTCGGGGAACGGCGGTGCTTTGAACTTCTCGTTCGTATAGACATCCACGTCGGACGGGTGATCGACGGCGATGAGCTTTACCTGGTCGAGGTAAGCCACCTCACGCAACTCCTCGGTGATGCGGACCTCGTAGAACCCGTCTTGCCGGCGAAGCTGCTCGCCGCGGATCCAAACGTATTCATCATGGTCGACGGGGAAGAATTTGCCGCCGCCGAGGCTCGCGCCGAGCGGAGCTACTCCAAGCACCTCGCTGATGTACTCGAACTCGGCGCCATTCCAAGTGAAGATCATCGGACACGAGCCCGACAACCGGGGCTTCTCGACATAGCGATGGTCCATGCCGACCAACTGCTCTGACTCGTTCTGAATCAACCCGTTGGTCCACGTGATGCGAACCGTGTCGATGCTCTCGGCTTTCGCGAGGCCGAACACGAGCGGCACGCCCCGATAGATGCGCTTACGGTAGACCCGCCCGGCGCGTACTTCGACCCGCGACCCCTCGGCAAGCTTGGCGCTCTTGACGCCTTCGAGCGAGACGGTCACGTGGGCGTGGTCGGTTTTCGTGGTGTTGGCGAGGACGCGGAGGTTGCGGTCGTTGTCGACGATCAGCAGGTCCTCGAGTCCGTCGCCATTGAAGTCGGCGCTGGCGGCGGCGCGCGCGCTGTCAAGGGCAGCCAGCGGTTGCGGCTCAAACCGGCCGGCGCTTTCGTTGATGAGGACCCGGCCCGCCGCGACGGCATCCGTCCAGCCACGGTTCTGAAGGTCGGCCCATGCGAGCGCGCCGCCTTGCTCGGGTCCGGCGGTGACGGCACCCTCGTGGTTCTCGAGAATCTGTGTGGTCGCGCCGGCCTTATGGGTCCAAGTAAGGGCGAGATCGAGGAAGCCGTCGTTATCGACGTCTACGACATCGAGGGTTGCCGCGTCGCCCTTCGGGGTTACGCCCTCTAGCGGGCTGGCCTCATAGCGACCTAGCATGCGGTCGTGGTAGACCGTCACGCCATCGGCGTAGGCGATCACGATGTCGTTACCGTTGTCCTCTACCAGCTCGAGCGTGGCGGCTGCCATGCCGCGGCGGGTCGTGTCGAACGGGAAGTCGGCGCTTACGTCGGCGAACGTGCTGTCGCCGTTGTTGCGGAGCAGCTTGTGGTCCGTGCCGGTGAGGAGAAGATCGAGATCGTAGTCGTGATCGTAGTCGACCCACAGAGCGGCCTCGAAGTTCCCGTCGGCGAGCTTTTCGGCCTTCGCGGTGAGTTGGCCCTCTTGGTTCTCGATCAGGTATCCGCCGTTGGAAGCCGCCGCCGCCACGTCGGGGAAGCCGTCGTTGTTGTAATCGCCCGCGGCGAGGCGCCTCAGTGTGGCGCCCTCACTTGGCGACGATAAAGGTTCAGCTTCGAGCTTGCCCTCGACATTCCGCAGCAGGAGCACGTCAACATCTGACCAAGCGAGCGCGTCCGGCTTGCCGTCGGCGTCCGCGTCTAGCAAGACGACGCGGCCGCGGTCGCCTTGCAGCGACCGATCGAGCGCTATCGTTTCGAACTCGGTCGCGACGGCTTCCGGCACCGCCGCGCCGGGCTCCACTTCATCGTAAAGTTCGGAATAGAAACTCCAGTTGACGTCTTCGCCGACCGCCGCTCCCTGCTGTGCAGCTTTCAGCTCCTTGAACCGCGCCAGTTCCTTCATGGCGCGCTCGCGGTCACTGCGGCGATAAATATTAAAGAGCTGGAAGTGGGGAGCGGCGAGGCTGGGCGCCAACTCCGACGCCTTTTCGAGCATCGGGATTGCGCTTTCGAGATTCTCGTTTTGGCGGTAGAGCACGCCAAGCTGATAGTGGCTCTTGGCCTCGGTGGGCACGAGCTTGATCATCTGCTCGAACTCTTCGCTGGCCCGCTCGTTTTCGCCACGCTTCTTGTATTCGATGCCCAGGTTGAAGTAGGTGTGGGGCAGCGTTGGGTCGATCTCGCGCGCCTTCTCGATCTCGGCCATGCCCTCGTCGTTCTCGCCGACTCGCAGCAGGGCCAAGCCGAGGTTCAGGTGTTCGCGCGCGGAATCGGGGTTGAGCGCGAGCGCTTTGCGGAGCTCGTCCGGTGCGAGGTTTTGGGCCCCGGGGTTCTCGTAGAAGGCTTTGCCCAGATTGCGATGCTGCTGTAGGCGGGCACGCGCCGGGTCTTCCTCGCGCGGGGGAGCGGGCGGGCCTGGCGAGCCACATCCCGCCGCCACCGCAAGCAATAGCAAGATGGCGGATCGGTTTCGCACTTGCATCAACAAGATGATCTCATCCTAACGAAGTGGCGGGCCGGGGACGGGGGTCGTAGGGGCACGGCATGCCGTGCCCACGGCTCGGCCTGACGCGACATGGCTGTGTCCGCTCCTGCATCTTCCGGCTACGGCGCTTCCCAGAGAACCTTCTCGTTCGGGCCGGTGAGCGAGGCGCGGGCCGTGCCGTTGGGCGAGGCGTAAATCAGCGCGCCCGACTTTTTGCCGGCCGTCGACATCGACAAGCGCGGATTGCCATCATTCGACAAGTAGAGGTCCACGCCCGCGTTCCCGTTCTGGTCGAAGAGCACCACGCTGCCACTGCCATCCGAGGCGACGACAATGGCCGATCGCACCTTGCCTTGAGCGTCGGTGAGGCTGACACGGGCGCCGCCCTGGTGAAGCTGCAGCCCGCCTCGCGTGCGATTGCTCCTATCGACCAGCACAAACGATTGCGCCACGACACTCTCGGCCACAATGCGTTGCGGCATCATCCCCTGGGCCGATACCGAGGCCGGCGAGGCGAGTCGGGTCGCCAATAGGCCCCCGAAGAAACCCGCGGCAGTGGCGGCCAAGACAACCAGAATCGTTTGCTTGCTGTTCATCTTGATCTCCTCAAAGAAAGGGCGGTCCGTGCGCCACAAGGGAGGCCGAGACGTGACCGGACGCGCGCGTAGCGCACTACACACCCCCTACGTTACCCCACAGCGGCGACATTCTACTAATGCTTCCACGTGATCTGCAAATGATACTGCCCCTCGCCGCCCTTGAAATCATAGATGCGGATGCGGGCGCTGTAACCGTTCTCCTCGGTGGGCTTTGCCAGGACGACAAACTTGCCACGGCCCTTTCTCTTCTTCACCTCGAAGGATTGCAGCGGCTTTTGCGGAATCCCCTGAGTGTACTCGGTGCCTGCGTTGCGTCCCGGTTGGTTGGAGAGATGCTTGTGAACGACGGTCGTTCCCTGGATGAATACCTCTTGGACGTGGTCGACCCACAGGCGCAAGTCGAAGCGGCCC
>JAKZVK010000258.1:0-4735 GCA_047516085.1 Bryobacterales bacterium | reverse complement strand
ACACACCACCGACCGGCCAGGGCAGATTGTCGGCGCCGACATCCAGACACTCTCCTCTTGCCAGGCATCCGACCGGCCAGGCCAGATTGTCGATGACGACATCCAGACACTCTTTTCTGGGCGCGGCTCATCTCTGGTCCACTGCGTCGGAGGCCCCGCTGCGAACGTGCACAACCTAGGCTATGTGGCGGCAAATGTTAAGGTGAGAGTGGACTTTCGTACGGGGCTCCGACCCCAAGACTTGAAGGCGTCTCTAGTGAGCATCAATAACGGTCAGGGGATATCTTCTGGTACCGATGACGCACAGATCGATGTGAACAGCAACGACGACTGTGGTGGCGCGAACGACCCGCGCATCATTTCGAAATTAGACTTCGCCAGGCAGGTTATTCTCGTCGTCAACACGTTTAGTCCCAATGATGGAGTCTGCTACGACTTCAAGGTCGTTTGAACCCCTGCGAATCCGTTCTAGGTGACCGAGCGTTCGCGGGTGGCGCCGGACAGAGCCTGCGGTGCAGGTACTGTAGCGCCCCAGGATTCTTGGACATTGGTTTGACGGTATTCGCATCTACGCTACCGCGTCCAGCCCGACGAGGTCACGTCGTACCTGGGCAGGGCTTCGATAGTCGTACTTCTCCAGCATCCACTGTTCGTTGTACGTCCGCTTGAACTCGAGCAAGGCCAGGCGGAGCTCCTCGATCGTCTCGAAGCTGCGTACCCACAACAGATTCTCCTTCAGCGTGCGGATGAAGCGCTCCGCGACGCCGTTGCCTTCGGGCTCCCGCACGAAGCTTGGCGAGCTCTCCATGCCGAAGAAGGCGATTTCCTGTTGGAAGTCGTCAGCCAGGTAGTTGGACCCGTGGTCGTGCCGCAGACGTAGCCCGCGGACGACACCTTCGCCGGTGCCCCCGAAGCGTTCGCGAACGCCCTGGCGGATTGGCTCGAGGGCCTCGAAGCGGCTCCCGCGCTTGGCGGCATGGAGACCGACGCACTCGGCCGTGCAATGGTCGACCGCCACGAAGACGAAGGCGGCGCCCTCGCCCACGGTCACGGTCGCCGTCATATCCGTGCCCCACATTACGTCGGGGGCCGCGGTCGTGATCGTGCCGTCGTGCGCCTTCGGGCCGTGCGCCTGGCCCACGCGATGCGGGGCCTGGAGGTCGTGCTCCCGCATCAACCGGCGCACCCGCTCCTGCGACGTGCGGATCCCGGCGACCCGCAGCTTCGCCCAGGCTTTCCGATACCCTTCGCCGTGAAAGGGCGACGCGTCGAGCAGCCGTCGGAGGTGGCCGACCAGAACGTCGTCCGGGGCCGCGCCGACCGGCCCGCGGCGACGACACGGCGCCGAAGACACGGTCGCCTGACGCCGCGCATACACGCTTGAGCGAGCACAGTGCCACACACGGCAGATTCGCTGCAGGCCGTACGCCCGACGCGTGGAGATCGACTGGGCGCCGTTCATCACTTCGACCTCCGCCGGGCCAAAGGGCCGCCCGCCTCCAACTGGCCCACCTTCGCGTAGAGCAGTTCGTTCTCCATCAGCAACTCACCGATCTTGGCTTGCAGCCGACGATTGTCTTCGTCCCGGGCATCCAGTGCCCGGCTCTTCAGGCTGGCCTGGCCCCCGACCAGAAACCGGTCGCGCCACTGCGCCGCCCGCGCCGCCGTGATCCCCAGCTCCCGCGACACCGACTCGAGGTCCTCGCCGCGCAGCAGACGCAGCACCGTCTCGCGCTTGCGCCGCGCCGAAAACCGCCCCCCACGGCCGCGCCCGGCGGCGTCTCCGGTCGCCCTTCGGGCTCCCTCCGCCGCCGCCGATGTCTGATCTCGTGTCCCCATCTCGACACACCTCCTGCGAGTACTCTCTCGCAATCAAGTGTCCAAGAAAACCCTGGGGCGCAGGAGGATAGACTAGCCCGTCCTGTCACATCAAGAGCGAACCGCCCCTACGTCTTGCGATCTCCGCGGCCGCCTGTCGGGCGGGCTGCGTGAATCTTGCGGGTTGTCTTCTTCTTTCGACGTGCCCGCACACGCGAATTCAGTCCCTCGAGCTCCCCTTCGCCTCCGACGAGGAGCAGCGGTTGAGCCGGAGCGCGCAGAAGATTGTAGAACTCACCCGAAGCAGTCCGCCCGTACACGTCGCGGCCGTCAGTGAGTAGCGTGACCTGCCCGCCTTCTCCAAGCGCGTCATACAGGCGCACGCCAAACCGTTTACGAAGCACGGTAAGCAGGATCCTTATTTTTTGGACCGAGAAGCCGCGGCGACGAAGATCAGCCAGCGCAAGCAACTCGTACACGTCGACCGGCGAGTAGCGACGCTCCGTGAACCCGCCAGCCTCGGTGCGACGCGAGGCCACGGTCGCTGACAGGAGGCGGCGTGCGTCCCACCACTGGAGCTGCCGAGCCGACAGGCCGGTCAAGGACGTAACTTCACGGGCGCTATAGCTACGTTTGAGTTTCATCGCCGACATTCTAAGTGTGGTGACTAGTTCCCGAAACGCGACGGTGCCATCGTCTGGAACGCCGGATCGTCCAACCCATCAGTATCAAGGACCAGGTCGGCAACGAGCGAGGCGGTCAGCGGGGCGAGCAAGATACCGTTGCGATAGTGACCGGAGGCGTACACCAGCCCGGGAAGATGTGCCGACTGGCCGACAATCGGAAGCTCGTCCGGCGTGCCGGGTCGGAGCCCGACACGCACTGTTTTGAACCACGATTTTCCGGCCGCCGGCGCAATCTCCCGAGCCGCGCGGAGCACCTGTTGCACACCCTCAACCGTTGCCCGCTCATCGAACCCGACATCCTCGAGCGTCGCCCCGGCTAGGACCGAACCATCGCCCCACGGAACCAGATAGCAGTCCGGTCCCCAAACGACCCGTGACAACCGGATCGTCGGCCAGCCGAGATACAACAGCTGGCCGCGAACAGGACGCACGGGCAGCGCGTCTGCACCCTCTACTTCGATCTGACCCGACCAGCTTCCGGCAGCGAGGACCACGCTGTCGCACGAAAGACTGTCGCGGGAGGTCTCGACGACGAGCCCCTCACTTTTGCGCGCGACTTTGCCGACCGTCGTCGACGTGACAAACGACACGCCATGCGCCCCGGCGGCGCGTCGAAGCGCGCGGGCCAGATCGGCGGCACCGACAAAGCCGTGCGACCGAACCAACAACCCGCCTAGGACACCCTCGCCAAGTTGGGGCTCGGCGTCGTGTGCTGCGGCGGCGTCGAGTATCTCGGCATCGACACCGTCGGCGGCGCACGTGTGTCCCTGTGACTGCACGCGAGAGAGCGAGGCATCGTCGGTCGCGACTTCGAGGGTACCGGTGCGGGCGTACTGCACGGTCGAACCCGAGTCTTCGACGACGTGCGCCACGAACTCGTCGTAGAGCGCGAGACTACGAGAACCGAGCTCCACGAGCGGACTCCCCTCGTGAGACGACAGATACGGGGCCAGCACGCCAGCCGAAGCCTGCGTCGCACCCTGCCCCACCTCGCGGCGATCGACGACCTGAACCCGCGCGCCGCGGCGGGCCAACTCGTACGCGACCCCACAACCGATGATCCCGGCCCCGACGACGACGACCTGTGATGTGCCTGTCACGTCGGAATGCTCAGCTACGGGTCACGACGCCATCCTCGTAGCAGTCCGCTCTCGGGAGGCATGACGACACTCGAGAGGACGTCGAGCACGGGCCCCCCAATGCGATTCAGTGGCGGCGCCTACACGAGGGAGTAAAGCGGGTTTCGGCCCCTGCGGTGGACGTGCGGGCGTAGCCAAGGGAGGGTCATTCTACATCATGGTTCGGCTGCTCAGTGACACTCTCCGGAGGGGCCCGGGGACGTCCGAAGCGATACGACGGGGAAGAGACCCCTCGGGGTGACACCCCGTCTCCATGGTGGACGACGAGACTGGACTCAACGCTCGAATCGACCGAAAACAGTGGATAATCTCGCTTGCGAGAGCGGCACGTGTATTGCTCACTCCAATCATGGGAAAAGGGGAATCTCGCATGGCGGTTAGACCCATTGCCTTCGGGGTCGTTGCGACCCTCATCGTGGCAGCAGCCGGAACCGGCGCGTATCTGGCTATTCGACACAACGGTTCCGCGACGACGCACCCTGAGCCCGTTGCGGCCGGGATGCTGCACCGGGATAGTCCGGGGTTACCAAGCCACACGGAAGTAGAGCTCTCGGCCCCCGCAGTCGACGCCACTGAAGAAGTCCTCGACGCGCTCCCCGCCGAGGGTCCAGCGGGATCCGACGAAGCCAGGACCGACGTACCGGTCAAATCGCGAAGCGACGTCGAAACCGCCGCCGTTCAGGAACGGATAGCGGATCGCCCAACCGCCGTTCAGGAGCCGACGGCGGATCGCCCAACGCCAGAAGCCGCCACGAACACCGCGTCTCCCGATGCCAGCGGCCGCTCCCGCAGAGCGGATCTTCCCACGGTCGAAGGCTGGATACCAACGGGCACGTCCCGGCCAAGTCGAGACGCTGAGCCAGGCCCAAAGCAGGTGACGATCGCGTCATCGTCGCTGGGTGTCGGGCTCGACCGCGAAGAGCGTCCGCTCATTGTCGAAGAGTTGATCATTTCCGCCGACTCTGTCGTGGGGCTACAGGTCGACACTCCGGTCTCGACGGAGGATGCGGAGGTCGAGGATGACGTCGAAGCACGAGTAACACGCGACGTCGTCGTTGGCGATTACATCGCCATCCCTGCTGGGACCCGTGT
>JAKZVK010000257.1:0-2735 GCA_047516085.1 Bryobacterales bacterium | reverse complement strand
GGTCGGTCTACCCGGGGATCGAAGGCTCGGGAACGGCGGGCGACGTGATACTGGGATTGGTTTACGGGCTGGTTGACGGGGCTTTGGGCGGGCTGCTGATCGCCTGGGTGTACAATTTCTTTCTGGGGCGGTTTGGCAGCGGTGTGTAGCGGCGCCCGGTAGCGACAAACACTCTTGTTTGTCCTAGTTTTCGGTGGAGACAGCTCTCAGCTTGTCGTCGGGCGCCACGTCAACCCAAAAAGGACCGGCTGAGAGCCGGTCGCGACTCTCAGGTATTCACCGGGCACATGGGTAACACTTTAGTCCAAGCACATAGGTAACACATTTGGCGTAAAACATTTCTAGGAGGAATGTTTTATGCCATGGCAGGAGACCTGTGTGCAAGAACAACGAGTGCGCTTCATTCACGACTGGCAAAAACAAGAGGATTCGATGGCGGAGTTGTGTCGTCGCCACGGCGTCAGTCGCCGGGTCGGCTACAAATGGGTTGGGCGCTACGAACAAGGCGGTCTTGACGCTCTCCAAGACCGCCCGCGCGCGCCGCAACGCCACCCCAACCAAACCCCGCCCGAGATCGAGCAGCGCATTCTCGATCTGCGCGGCGAACACGGCCGCTGGGGGCCGACGACGTTGAAAGCCGTGCTCGAACGCCGAGACGACTCGGTCGATTGGCCGGCCCGCTCGACGATCGGCAATCTGCTCCGCCGCAACGGGCTGACCGTGCCCCGGCGACGGCGTCCGCGGGCCGCCCCGACCCAGCCGCCGCTGTCGCCGATGGACCAACCCAACTGGGTCTGGTCGATTGATTTCAAGGGATGGTTTCTGACCTTGGACGGTGAACGCTGCGATCCGTTGACGATCAGCGACGGGGCGAGCCGGTATTTGTTGCGCTGTCAAGCGGTGGCTCGTCCCGACGGCGACCATGTGCGGCCGCTGCTGGAGGCGACGTTTCGCGAATACGGGTTGCCCTGGGTGATGCGCAGCGACAACGGGCCGCCGTTTGCGACGGTGGGGGTGCACGGGTTGTCGAGGTTGGCGGTGTGGTGGATCAAGTTGGGGATCGTGCCCGAGCGCATCGAGCCGGGGCATCCGGAGCAAAACGGGCGCCATGAGCGGATGCACCGCACGCTGAAGCAGGAGACGGCGCTGCCGCCGCGGGCGACGAGTCGGGCGCAACAGAGAGCGTTTGACGGATTTCGTCGGGAGTACAACGAGCAGCGGCCGCATCAGGGGCTGGGGTTGAAGACGCCGTCGGAATGTTATCACCGCTCGTGGCGGGAGTATCCGTCGCGGATCGAGGAGCCGGAGTATCCGGGGGAGTGGGAGGTGCGGCGAGTGTCGAAGGGAGAGATTCGATGGCGCGTCAAGCGGGTCTATGTCGGCAACAGCCTCAACGGAGAGCGGGTCGGGCTGGAACCGCTCGCGGACGGTGTCTGGCGGGTCTGGTTTTCGTTTTACGAGCTTGGGATTTTCGATGAACGGGAGGGTCGTTTGGGTCCGGCGGGGGAGTTCGCCGGCGAGTCGGCTCGTTCGGGGGAGGGAGCGGGCGCCGGTCGCCCTACGGGCTCCCTCTGCCCGCTCCCTCCCCCGAACGAAAAGTGTGGTAGTGTCCCAGGACACCACCAAAAGTGTTACCCATGTGCTTGGCATAAACTGTTACCTATGTCCCGGTGACTTCACGAGGGCGACTCTGACACCGCGCCGCCCCTCTCGTTTGCCGAGCGCCTAAAGCGGCGGCTTCCGAGCCTGGGGACCAACCGTCAAGCGGCTCGCAACTATCGCCGGTTCGCCGAGCTGTTGCTCTCGACCCCGGCGCGGCCCAAGGTGCTCGTGCTGGGCGGGGCGCGACTTGGGGCAGGGCTCGAGGCCATCATCGATATCGCCTCGATCGAGTTCGTCGAGTCGGACGTCTATCTCGGCCCGCGAACCACGCTCGTCTGCGACGCGCATTGGGTCCCGTTCGAGGACGCCTCGTTCGACGGCGTGATCGCGCAGGCGGTGATCGAACACGTGGCCGACCCGGCGGCCTGCGCGGCCGAGATTCACCGCGTCTTGAAACCGCGCGGGCTGGTGTATGCCGATACGCCCTTCATGCAGCAGGTCCACGCGGGTGCCTACGACTTCACGCGCTTTACGCACCTGGGGCAGCGGCGCTTATTCCGCAAATTCGACGAGGTGTCGAGCGGGCCGACCTGCGGCCCGGGGATGGCGCTGGCTTGGGCCTATCAGTATTTTCTTCTGAGTTTCGTGCAGTCGAACCTCGCCCGTGCAATCGCCGTTGTATTTGCACGGCTCACGGGGTTCTGGCTGAAATACCTCGACTACTACCTGATTCGAAAACCAGGAGCCCTCGACGCCGCCTCGGCCTACTACTTTCTGGGGATGAAGGCACGGCTATCGATCTCCGACCGGGAAGCCATCGACCGATACAGAGGGATTCAGCGAAGCCCTTGAGGCACACTGCGGCGCGCCTCCGGCGGGCCGCGTCGGCCTCCGGGCCGACGTCCCAGCGAAGCCGGAACCTCGGAAACGGGTTCGGGACAAGATGCGCTGATATGTAGTCAACCAACGGAACCTTACATTGAAAACTGAACGCCCCCAACGATGAACGTAACGGTCGCACTGGAGCACCGTTTCCTGCGCAAGCCAGACGACACGGTGCGGACGGACGGCCCTTTCGGCTATTCCTTCTTCTCTCGCTACCTGACGGTCTTCGACAGCGTACGCGTGGCCGC
>JAKZVK010000256.1:0-3015 GCA_047516085.1 Bryobacterales bacterium | reverse complement strand
GGCGCCGACCGCGGCTACGGACTGTGGAACCCCTTCCCCATGCGCTGGAGCATCGCGAACGGCAAACTCGATCTCGACCAGGTGCGGTTGCTGGGGGACGGGACGGATCTCGTGATGGACGGTTCGGTCGGCCTCGCGGAGGGATTCGGACAGCAGGACGATTCCCTCGACTTGTCGTTGGGAGGCATCTTCAATCTTGCCGTTCTTGAAAGTTTCCGATCGGGGCTCGAGGCATCGGGCAGCTCGAAACTGCAAGCGACACTGCGCGGCCGGGCCGACGAGCCGGTGATTCGCGGCCGCATGAATCTGCAGGACGGCAATCTGCGCTACATCGGTTTTTCGAACGGGCTGAGCCAAGTCAACGGGACGCTGAGCTTCGACGAGAGACTGATGCGCATCGAGGAGTTGAGCGCGGCCTCCGGCGGCGGCAACCTGAAGCTGGCGGGCACGGTGCTCTACGGTGCGGAGGAATTGGACTACCGGCTGCGTGTGGACATTGAACGCGTACGAGTCCGCTACCCCGAATCTTTCAGCAGCGTGCTGAACGGACAGTTGACCTACTCCGGAACCGACTTGCGCAGTCTGTTGAGCGGGAACGTGATGATCAGCCGGGTGACGTTCGGATCGGATGTCTCGCTTGGTGACGCGATTGCGTCGCTGTCCGAGCCGACCCAGACGCCAGCCAGCAATCCCGCGCTACTGAACATGCAGTTGAACGTCGAGATCGGCTCAGTGCCGGACCTGCTGGTCGAGACATCGGGAATCAAGAACCTCGAGGCGCACGTCAATCTGAGGCTGGCCGGGACGGCCGTGCAACCCTCGCTCCTCGGTGACATCAAGATTCCCCAAGGTGATCTCCTGTTCTCAGGCTCGAGCTACTCGATCAACCGCGGCGTGATCGAGTTCTACAATCCCTTCCGCGTCGAGCCGGTCGTGAACTTCGAATTGGAAGAGCGTATTCGCGACGTCGACATTGCGCTGACGCTGTCGGGTCCGGCGACCCGAATGAATCTCAGCTACCGCTCCGACCCGCCGCTGCGTTTTGACGAGTTGATCGCTTTGCTCGCCTTCAGCCGCTCTCCGACAAGAGACCCGGTACTGGCCGCGCGTGAAACGGTCGAGGGGCATCCCTACACGCAATCGGGCGCCAATACGATCCTGTCGAATGTGCTGTCGGGGAGGGGCGTGAGCCGCCTGCAGCGCTTTTTCGGCGTGAGCCGCCTGAAGGTCGACCCGCGGGCCGGCGGCGCGGAGTCGAACCCGACCGCCCGCGTCACGACGGAACAGCAGGTCACGAAAGACCTAACCCTTACCTACAGCTACGACCTCTCCTCAGCACAGCAGCAGGTCATCCGTGTCGAGTGGGCGCCCACCCGGCAGTGGTCGTTCATCGTGACCCGCGACGAGAATGGCCTCGTGGGAGCGGATGTACTCTTTAAGAAGAGGCTGCGTTGATTGCGCAATTGGGACGAGCTACGCCATGCCATGGTCGAGGGCCAGCTCCGCCGGCGCGGCATTCGCGATGAGCGCGTGCTCACGGCGATGGGGCAAGTCCCGCGCCACGAGTTCGTTCCCGAACAGCACCACTACCTTGCCTACGAAGATGAGCCGCTCCCGATTTCCCACGGCCAAACCATCTCGCAACCCTATATCGTGGCCGCCATGGCCGAAGCGCTGAAGCTGCGCGGCTCCGAGAAGGTCTTAGAGGTCGGGGGTGGATGTGGATACGCGGCAGCGGTCATGGCGCGGCTGTGCGCCGATGTCTATACCGTCGAACTGGTCGCCGAGCTGGTCGAGATGGCCCGGGAAAGCCTTGCTCGAACGGGCTTCGCCAACAGCGTCACGGTGATCCAAGGAGACGGGGGTCTTGGGTACGCCGAGCAGAGCCCCTACCAGGGCATCTCCGTTGCCGCTGCCGCGCCCACTGTGCCCGAGGCGCTTGTCGAACAACTCGACCCCCAGGGCGGACGGCTCGTTATCCCCGTGGGCTCTGAGTACGATCAAGAGATGCGTATGGTCGAGAGGCGACCGGAAGGTTTGCATACGGAAGTGATCAGCTACTGCCGCTTCGTACCGTTACGCGGGGAAAAAGGTTGGAAGCGGTAGACGTTCCTCCATTGCCGAGTCTCTTGCGTTAACCCGCGCGGTTCGCCGACGGTCCGAGGCATGAAGCACCGCCTCGGTTTGACGGTCTCTTCGGACAACCCCTATGCTGCTAGGGAGACCTTTCGACGAACTCTCCCACTATGGGTACCTACTCTCGCTACCCTCCGATGAACTTCGGCCCCAGCCGAATCGTGCCTCGGGCGATCAAGATCCTGCTGATCTCCAACACGGCCTTGTTCGCGGTCTACTTCCTCTCGGTGTCGCTGGAGATCGTGCCGCTGCTCTGGCTCTTTCATGCCACGAGCTTGATTCCAGACTGGCTGTTCCGCGGCGCGATCTGGCAGCCGTTCACCTATCTGTTTCTGCACGACCCGAACGGGTTCGGCCACATCCTCATCAACATGCTGATGCTGTGGATGTTCGGCAGCGACTTGGAGCGCGATTGGGGAAGCCGGCGGTTCCTCAACTACTACTTTGTGTGCGGCGTTGGTGCCGGAGTGTGTGATGTCCTCGCGCGGCTGGTCTTCGGAGGCCGCCTGGACGTAGCGACGATCGGTGCATCCGGGGCGATCTATGGCGTGTTGCTGGCGTATGGGCTGTTGTACCCGAACCGGATCATCTACTTCATGCTGATGTTTCCGATCCCGGCCAGGATCGCGGTCGCCATCATGGGAGCGATTGCATTCTTGTCCGCGTTCGGCGGCTCCGGTGGAGGCGTTGCGCATTTCGCCCACTTGGGCGGCATGGTGATCGGCTACTTCTACCTGCGCCACCGCCCGGGCGTGCTCGATATCGACTGGCTGGGGTCGTATCGCCAGTGGCAGTTGCGACGCGCCCGGCGCAAGTTCCAAGTCTATATGAAGAAACGGGATCGGGGCGGCGGAGACCGCTGGGTCCACTGACGCCCGC
>JAKZVK010000255.1:0-5969 GCA_047516085.1 Bryobacterales bacterium | reverse complement strand
GGGAGCGACCGTGGTCACTTCTCTGCTCGGGCTGCTCACGGCCGGATCCGGCGTGTCGAACTTGTCAAACATCGGGAACAGGAAAGTACGACGCGCCAGCATGTACACGCCCCGCCGCGAATGATCCGCCGGATCGGCCGGCACCGTCCACCACCACTTGTTACGCAGGGGCGCAAGCTCGGCATCGGAGAGCGGGGGCACGAAGGGACGCCCACCCATCTTCAGGTTTAGGGTGCCCGCCGCCGAATGAATCGCATCCCAAACGGTTTCTGCTTCCAGGCGCCGCCGGTTGGCGCGCCAGAGGTAGCGGTTGTCTTCGTCAATTGCAAGGTTCTCTTTGTGTGAGAATTGGCTCGACATCTTGTAGGCGTACGACGTCATGATGAGCCGGTGCATCGATTTGAGACTCCACCCGCGAGCGACGAATTCAGTGGCCAGCCAGTCAAGCAGTTTCGGATGAGTCGGCGGTTGGCCTTGCCGACCGAAGTCATTGGAACTGCCGACAATCCCACGCCCGAAATGCCACTGCCAAAGGCGATTGACCATAACCCGCGCGGTGAGTGGGTGGGTGGGACTGGTGAGCCAAAGAGCGAGCTTTTTGCGATAACGGGGGCCGTTCGGATCGCGGGTCTCGAACTCATCCCCACGGCTGAGAGCAGCGGGGAAACCGGGCCCCACCCGGGCCTTGTGGCTTCGTAGGTCTCCGCGGTCAAGAACATGTATCGCGGGAATCAGCTCCGGCGCGACAGGGCCCAGCACCATTGCCGAGGGAATGTCGAACAAAGCGTCGAAGCGAACGCCGTGCGAGGCATCCTGTCTTGGAACCGCGATCACAGCCTCGGCGATCGCGAGCTGTAACTTTGTCTTCTCGATCGTTTCCTCGGCGGTGAGGTGTTCTTCGGGATTGATCTTCGCGACCGCCTCAACGAGAGGTTCGGCAAGCTTCTTCTGCTTAGCTGTTTGCTCGTCCTCAGGCACCTCGAACGCCGTAACGATATCCGCTTCGAACTCAGTCTTCTTTTCGTTGACGAGACGCTGCTTCACACGATCGAGAAATAGCTCGTAGGCATTGCGGCTCTCATCAAGCGCGACGTAGCGGGGGTACGCCTCGTTCCGGTGAAACTCCGTCATCTTTGTGACGACGGAGAGGCTCACGGGTTGGCTCGCGGCAAACACTGCCTGCAGTCGGAAGTACTCTTCCTGAGTGATCGGATCAAACTTGTGATCGTGGCAGCGGGCACACCCCACCGTGAGGCCCATGAAGGCGGCCCCGGTCGTGTCTACCCAATCCGTAAAGCGTTCATACAGTAGCTGCGGCGTTTCAAGATACGACTCGCCTATAGCCGTGCCGAACGTGTACAGACCCGTACCCACGCGCGCCTCCAAATGTTCCACCTTCTCGGGGCGGATCGCGTAGCTGCTGTCGTAGAGATCCAGGTTGTTCGGCCACAGCTCGTCCGCGCCGATTTGCTCTTGGACGAACCGATCGTAGGGTTTGTCTTCGTTGAACGACTTGATCACGTAGTCGCGATACCGCCACGCGTCGGGGTAGAACTCGTCGGTCTCGAAACCCCCACTGTCGGCATAGCGCACGACGTCGAGCCAGTGCCGGCCCCAGCGCTCGCCGTATCGCTTTGATGCGAGAAGCCGGTCGATCAGCGCCTCGTAGGCGTCGGGCGATTCGTCATTGGTGAATTGGATGATCTCCGCCGGGCTGGGAGGCAGGCCGACCAGGTCAAAGTAGGCTCGCCGCACCAACACCTGCTTGCTTGCCGGCGCGGCATGGTGCAGTCCCGCTTGCTCCCACTTTTCAAACACAAAAGCGTCGATCGGGTTCGGCAGATCAGCATGCTTCCCTTGGGGAACTTTGGGGCGTCGGGGAGGCTTGAAGGACCACCATTTCTCATCGGCACTCGATCCGGACTGCCCATCCGGGGTTGGGTACGGAAAGCCCGCGTCAATCCAACGTCGAAGGATGCCGAGCTGACCGGCAGGCAGCGGATCGGCGCTCCCCGGCGGCATCTTTAGATCTCCCAAGTGAGCCGCCGCTTGGTAGAGCAAGCTTGACTCAATCCGGCCGAAAACCACAGCCGGCCCGCGGACGCCACCGCGTAGTAACTTCCCGCGGCTTCGAAGATCCAGTCCTGACGTTTTCGCCGAGCCGTGGCATGACAGGCAGTGTTCCGCGAGCACCGTGTGCGCGGCTCCAGCGATGTCCGGATTTACTTGAGGAAACGCAGAGAGGCTCGTCGACAATAGAGCTACGATCTTCCAAGGAACGCGGAGTGGGGCAGCCATTGTGAGAGCTTTCCAAGATGCCGAGAGTTCTGCCGACCCGTATTGTCCCAGAACTCGGTCGTGATGTAAGTGACTTGCCGACCGTCAGTTGCCATTGGCGTGGGGACTCGCGCAGGAGTCGGTGCGCCTGAGCACTCTTCCAAAACACGATCGGCGAAGATCGGCGAAGGTGCGCTGCGAAGATTGGTCGCTACCTGTGGCCAGAGGATGCCGACCATGCAGCGTCGTGGACGCCCTAGTGGTACTACCTGAGAGAGCCCAAGCTACGTCGAAGGAGCCGCCTTGAACAATCCCATGATGAAGCGCGGCTACTCGCGCGACCATCGGCCTCTGCAATCAAGTGGTGATTGCGCTGATCGTACGCGGTCACTGTTCACGCTGCGGCCTGCAGCAAGCTCCATCCCGGTATGGCTTCGAGACCACGCCCGGCTCGCTTGCCATGAAGACTTTTTCCGTCCGTTGCGGCGGGTGAAGCGAAGTAGCGGTCCACCGCCTCACGCAATCGCCCGCGCTTCAACGCCATATCTCCGAGATGCTGAGAACATGGCATGTGGACGGGCTGGATCAGCACTTCGCCGTTGATGAGTACTTGGGATCCCGAATGTACGTGTTGCACTACGTTCATGACGGTGCTTGCGTCGACTGGCTCCAGTGCGGCTCTGCGCCGGCCTGTTGCATCCGAAAGCGCGCGGACCGGATCTGGTTGCGGACCAGAAGGTACATGGCGTACCGAACTCAACCTCCGCACCAATCCATCAATAAACTCTGAAGCAGAGGAAAGTCCTGATGCTCCCTAGTAACACATTCTCGAACTAAGTGCTGAGCCCCATCTGGGTTCTACTCGCCCAGCGTTTCTTTTCGCACGGTTAGCTCACCGATGTAGTCTCGGTCGACTTCATAGCCGAAGCCAGGTCCGTCGCGAACCTCGATCACCCCGCCCGCTGTGACTTCGACTGGCGGCTGGATGATGTCGCGTTTCCAATAGCGCTTGCTGGCCGAGACGTCGCCGGGGAGCGAGAAGTTTTCGAGCGTCGAAAGCGCGATGTTGTGGGCGCGGCCGATGCCGCTCTCGAGCATCCCGCCACACCATACAGGGATGCCGTGGGCCCGCGCCACATTGTGCACCAGCAGGGCTTCGGAGAACCCGCCTACACGTCCGAGCTTGATGTTGAGAATGCGGCAGGCCTTCATCTCGATGGCCTGCTCGGCATGGCGTGCGGTACGGATGCATTCATCAAGACAGATGGGCGTGTCGAGTTGGGCTTGCAGCTTGGCGTGGTCGATGATGTCGTCGTGTGCCAGGGGCTGCTCGATCATCATCAGGTTGAACTCGTCCATTTGCCGAAGGTGTGCGGCGTCACCGAGCGTGTAGGCTGAGTTGGCGTCCGCCATGAGATGAATGGCCGGGAAACGTGCACGTACCTGCCTGATGACGTCGATGTCCCACCCGGGTTTGATCTTGACTTTGATGCGCTGATAGCCCGCGGCCAACTCTCGTTCGATCAACGCCAACAACTCGTCGATCGAGTCTTGGATGCCGATCGAGACACCGCAGTCGATCTGCGAACGGCTGCCGCCGATGTGCTTCCATAGCGGCAGGCCGAGCAGGCGGGCTTCGAGGTCCCACACGGCCGCTTCGAGGCCTCCGCGGGCCATGTGGTGGCCGCGAATGTGGGAGCTGAGGCCGGCCACTTCCGCCGCGGAGTTGATCTCGCCGTTGAGCACTTGGGGTGCAACAAACTCGCGCAAGATCATCCACGCGACATCGACCCACTCTTCGTTGTAGAAAGGCCGCTCGCCGCAGGTCACTTCTCCCCAGCCGGTGGCACCGCCGCCATCGACCTCGACCAAGAGGATGCGGCGTTCGGTTGTGCGGCCGAAGCTGGTCTCGAAATGATGGACCAGGGGCATGCGGATTTCGTGGAGGGTGATGCGGTCGAGTTGCATTTTTGTGATTCGTGATTCGTGAACCGTGATTCGTGTGCCGCCCAGCGGGCCTGAGTCCCGAGGAATAGGGACTCGGCAAGCCTGGAGGCTTACGCCACCGCTTAGGCCGGCACTCGCGCTAACTCGAACGTGCCGCCGGCTTCGGAGCGGCGATAGCCGATGACCGTGAGACCGTCGACGAAGTGCTGCTGGAACTGCTCCCGTACGCGCGTCTGGATCCCCTTGGCTTTCTCGGGATCGCCGGTGCGCAACGCGGCGATCTCCGCCGGCACCTCGATCGTCTGCACCACCGTCAGGTCGGGCTTGGGCCGGTCCTCCATCATGGCCTTTACACGCGGGCTCGAGATCTGCCAGTCGGCGACCAGCCGGTCGGTCTGCATCCCTCCGTGGAGCGGCGACGACGTAATGCCGTACTGGTTCGGCAGGAAGCGCTCGACAATCACGCCGAGTCTTTCGACGTTGAAATGAGCGTTGCGAATCTCGAGGGGATCGAAGAACCATTCAATGCGCTCGATTCCCGCGGCCAGAGCTTCTTCGCGTTGCTTGAGCTTGATGAGCCGGCCGATGCCGAGACCTTGGTGGTCACCAAGCACGCCCGTCATGTGGCTGTGCCAATACCGGCCTCCGTCGCGCTTGGCGCCCGGCAGCGCGAAGCTGAAGCCGATCATGAGGTCACCGTCGTAGGCACCTAAAATTAGTCCGCCGATATACTTCGCGACGCTGAGGATGCGTGGCGGTACCTGGTCGACTTCCGAAAACTTCCACACACCGCTCTGCACCGCGAGCGTGTCGCGAAACTCCTCGTGACTGCCGAGAACCCGCACCTCGATGCTGCTACCGTTGCTCACCCTGCTTGGACCTCCTGCCACAGCC
This sequence comes from Bryobacterales bacterium, assembly GCA_047516085.1. Classification (GTDB taxonomy): domain Bacteria; phylum Acidobacteriota; class Terriglobia; order Bryobacterales; family UBA6623; genus JAKZVK01. The sequence continues at coordinate 851 of JAKZVK010000255.1, read as the reverse complement.
GCTCTCTCTCGTGCGGCTCCGACTCCTCGATACGCCTGCCTTGTTCGCGCAGCCGCACCTCCATGGTCTGGAAGCGTTCGCGAAACTTGCGATTGGCGTGGCGCAAGGCCATCTCGGGATCGACCCGCAAACGGCGCGCCAACGCCACCATCAAGAACAGCAACTCGCCGACGTTTTCCTCGGCCGTCTCGCCCTCCTCGGGCCGGCCTTGGCCGTCGGGCCGGCGCTCGGCACGCAACGTTCCCAGGTCGGCTTCGATGCGTTCCATCAGCGCGTCGTCTTGGGCCCAATCAAGTCCGGCTTTAGCGACCCGCTTGCCGATCTCGCGAGCTTCGAGAACCGCGGGCTGCGACCTCGGCACGCTGTCGAGCAGCGAGCCGTGGCCATCGTCCTCTGGCGACCCCTTGGCACGTTTCTCCTCGGCTTTGATCTCGTCCCAACGGTGGAGCACCTCGCCGGCTGTTTCGGCGGACTCAGCGCCGAAGACGTGCGGATGCCGCCGGACCAGCTTCTCGGTGATGTGGTCGAGGACGTCGTCGATCGAGAACCAGCCGTTCTCCGAGGCAATCTGCGACTGAAAGACGATCTGGAGTTGCACGTCGCCCAACTCCTCGGTTAACCCAGCCCAGTCTTGGCGGTCGATTGCGTCGATTACCTCGTAGGCTTCCTCAATCAGATAACGGCGCAACGATTCGACACTTTGCTCGCGGTCCCAGGGGCAACCGCCGGGGGCACGCAACCGCGCCATCAGGCCGAGCAACCTATCGAACTTCGCTGAGGACTCCGAAGACTCCGGGGACATGGGACAATGGGCAGGCCAGAGCACAATGTAACATAGCGGTTTTGAGCGT